>JAADFM010000047.1 GCA_013152845.1 Methanobacteriota archaeon
TTTCCAACGCAAGCTCCACCCCCGAACCTTCCCCCTCTTCCCCGCAGGCGGTGGAAGGGGGGAAAGCCCCACCTGCCAATCTAACGGCCGGTACCGGGGAGAAGCCTGCTCCAACCTCCCCGGCCTTTATCCCGGACGTGCCGAGGAGGAGCCCCCTCAAGACGGTGGCCATAGTCTTGGTATTCATCCTCGCCTTCTCCCTGGCCTATCTCTCAACCACCCGCAGGCGGGAGAGGCGCTACAAGTGGAAGGGCAAGTAGCTCATAGCCTGGCAAGTTCCTGGAGCCTCTCGCTGGGCCCAAGCAGGACCAGCACGTCCCCGTCCTCGAGTTTTGTATCAGGCGGTGGGTTGTGGAGCAGCTTCCCCTCCCTGTGGACGGCCAGGATGGACGCCTCCCGTTCCGGGAACTTGAGGTCCTTTATCTGCCTGTGGTGGTAGCCGGAGTCTTTTGTCACCACCACCTTGGCAATCTCGAAGCCCTTCATGAAGGTGATGCGGTCTATGAAATCCGCCACCAGGGGTTTGAGGGCCGCCCTGGCCGCCATCTTGCCCCCGATGACCGAGGGCGAGACCACCTTGGTGGCCCCCGCCTGGTAGATGCGCTGCATGGATTCCAGGCGCTCTGTCTTGACGATGATGGGCACCGAGGGGTTCAGCTCCTTGGCCATGAGGGATATGAAGGCCGCCTCGGCGTCGCTGCCCACGTTGATGAGGACCGCCTTGGCATCCCCGATGCTGGCCTTGAGGAGGGTCTCCTCTGACTTGGCGTCCTCCTGGATTATCTTCTTGGTGGTCCCGTCGGTGATGGCGGCGTCCTTGTACAGGACGTGAGGGGTGGCCTGGTAGAACTCGGAGACAACCTCGCGGTCCTTTTCGATGATGACGTAGCTGATTTTGCGCCTGCTCAGCTCCTTGGCCACCCTCCTGCCGGTGTAGCCGAACCCGCAGATGATGACGTGGTCCTTCACCTCTTCTCCACCTCCCCGGCAATCCGCTCGGAAAACCTGTCCACGAAGACCCTGAGGTAGCGGTACAGGATGGTGCTGGCGTCGTAGATGAAGAGGATGGGGAGGGCCACCCCGAGGACGGACAGGGCGTTCCTTACAAGGGGCGGGCTGCCCTGGCTGAAGGTGGACAGGATGGCGAAGAAGATGGCGATACCCCCGGCATAGACTATGTCCTTGAGGGCCCTCGTGAGACCCTTGCCGTTGGTCCCTCCGGGCAGGAGGTCGGCCAGGAGGTCTGACATGACGTTGAGGAGGACCCGGACGTCCTCCAGCATGGAGAAGGCGATGAGGCCGATGACTATCCAGACCACCAGGGGGAGGATGGTCCCGATGATTCCGCCGCCGTGGGGGATGAGCTCGGCCAGGGCGGTGATGGCCGGCATGACTACTGTAACCACCATGAAGAGGCCGAGGATGACCACCAGGTTCAGGAGGACCTTGGGCATCCTGACCCGGATTTCGTCAGCGGCCATTAGGCTCTTTGTGCGCAGCTCCTTCTCCCTCACCTCCATCTCCCTCCTGCCCATGCGGCCCTCCACCAGGCCTTTGGCCTTCCGGAGCTGCTCGTCGGTGCCCATGACCAGGAGGACGTGGTTCTCCTCAAGGCGGGTATCGGCAGTGGGGTTGGGCCGCATCTCGTCTTTCATCCATATCGCCACGATGGAGGCCCCGGTCTGGTTCCGGAAGTTGGTCTCGGCGATGGTCTTGCCTGCCACCGGGGAGTCAGCAGTCACCTGGAACTGGCCCAGGTTGATGTCCTGGAACAGGGAGATCTTGTCCAGGGGGTCGGCGGCATAGGGGGAGAGTGCGCTTTTCACCAGGGTCTGGAGGGTGATGTCCTGGGGATGGATGATGGTGTCAACGCCAATCCTCTCGAAGATGGGGATGTTCTCCCCGGCTGGCGATGACCCTGATGTCGGGGTTGAGGCTCTTGGAGGCGATGCCGGTGAAGGCGTTCTCGGAGTCCTCCCTGGAGCCGAGGATGATGGTGCGGGCGTCTTCGATGAAGGCCTTTTTGAGGGAGCGCTCCTCCCCGGGGTCCCCGTGGACATAGGGTATGTTGCGGTCCCTCAGTTTTGAGATGGCGGCCTCGTCGTTTTCTATGACGAGATAGGGTATGTCGTGTTTTATCTCTTCGATGGCCTGGTCGGTGAAGGCGTTGAACCAGCAAAGGACGATGTGGTCTTTCATCTTCCGGGTGGTCTCCACTCCCAGGGCCGAGCGGATGCCCCTCTCGATGAAGTAGCTGAAGGCAAGGGGGATGATGGTCAGCACCGCCCCCACACCCAGTAGGAGGAGGAAGAGGTCCAGGAGCCTGCCTTCCGGGGTGGTGGGGATGAGGTCCCCGTAGCCCACCGTGGTCAGGGTGACAACCACGAAGAAGAAGGAGTCGAAGAGGTCCCAGCCCTCGTACTTCATGAAGCCGTAGGTGCCGCCGACTATCAGGACGAGGATGAGAGCTACCAGACCGACGATTCCCCGGTTCATGGGTAAACCTGGATTCCCTGGTTATATATATCTTATATCGGCACAAAAGGTGGTGATATGACAAGCGAGGAGATATACAAGGCCATCCTGGACCTCCTCCCATTCAGGGTGGAGTACGCAGACGAGGATATGATAGAGAGGTTCTTCAACCAGGCCTCGGTGGATTCTGGTAAGCGCAAGCCGTCGGATATCGGGCGCCACCTCTTCGACTGCCACAAGCCGGAGAGCCGCAAGATGATAGAGAGGATGTACCGCGAGTTCAGGGCCGGGCGGCGGGAGCCCTTCGTGAAGAGGAAGGTGAAAAACGGCAGGACCAAGGTCGTTACCTGGTACCCGGCGGTGGTGGAGGGAAAGTTTAAAGGCATAGTAGAGACCATAATATACCCGGATGACATCTAGAGCCGTGTGGGTACTCCTCCTGGTCCTGGCCGCCGGACAAGGGTGGAGGGGAGGAAGCGCAGGTTCGGGATGGGGTGGCGATGGATGTGAGAACCGACGCCTGGGCAGAAGGGGGAGATATCCCTGTGAGGTACACCTGCGACGGCCGGGACGTCTCGCCGGCGCTGGAGTGGGGTGGGGTCCCGGAGGGAACGGAGTCAATCGCCCTGGTCATGGACGACCCGGACGCACCCGCGGGCGTGTTTACCCACTGGGTCATCTATGACCTTCCCGCGGATATAACGGCCCTGGAAGAAGGTGTGCCCCGGACCGAGAGGCTCAAAAGCGGTGCGGTCCAGGGAAAAAACGATTTCCGCAAAACCGGCTACAACGGCCCCTGCCCGCCGCCCGGGAAACCCCACACCTACAGGTTCAGGGTGTTCGCCCTGGATAAAAAGCTCGGCCTCCCTCCGGGCTCATCCAAGGCGGATGTCATGGCCGCCATGGAGGGCCATATCCTGGCCCAGGGGGAACTGACAGGCAGATACGGCAGGTAATCTAGACCGGCGTGTTGTTGTAGTGCTTGCCGAAGGGGCCTAATGACCCACATTTTATAAATGTTAGTATTTACAATACCTATCAGGTGAGCAGGATGCCTGATATTATTGAGGCCAGGTATGAGGGTGGTGTATTCAAACCCTTGAAAAAGGTAGGGTTGAAGGAAGGTGAGAAGGTAATGGTCCTCAGGGAGCTAAACGTGCACGACTTTGTTTTTGGCAAAATGGACGAACGAAGGATAAAGGAGCTTGAGAACCTGTTTGAGAATGAAGACGTTTATTGACACCTCTGTGTTTATCCGGCATTATTACGGTGTTGAAAAGGCTGTAACACTTCTCGACAGGCTGATAGGCACCCAGAACTGTTTCATTATACCTTCAGTCTATGAAGAGACCTTCTACAAACTCCTTTTCATGGAGACCCGGGAGATATTTGGCAAGACAGGGAAACACCAGATGAAAAGGAAGTTTCTAAAACATCCAGAAAAATTCGGCAATGTAAAGACCTATCTTGCGGATTTCCTCGAGGTTCTTCTTATATCCCGGATGGTAATCTGCCTGGGGGTGAACGAGAAGATACTCTCCACTGCCAGGGAAATCTCTTTCGAGAAGGGCCTTCTTCCAAACGATGCCCTTATGGCTGCCACCTGTAAGTACTACGGAATAAAGAGGATAGCAACCTTCGATGACGATTTCAAGGGGGTAGGTTTTCTGAAAGTTGTTAGGGAATAACTACCACATAAGCCCTTTCAAACCGGCGTGTTGTTGTAGTGCTTGCCGAAGGGCCTTGACGAGAAGGGCTTGACCTTGGTGAACTCCTTCTCCCAGATGAGTTTCTCCGGGCAGTTGAAGTGCTGGCAGAAGCGCTTGACCACGGGCCCTAGGAACTCCATGTCCTCCCGGCTCATCTCGTCCTTTACCGCATAGATGCCCAGGTACTCGTCCGGCACCTCCCCCCGGACGTAGATGACCCCGCCGTGGATGCCGCATGCAAGGTCCTGCTGGACTGCGGGCTCCTCGGCGTTTTTTATCTTCTTGGGGTCGATGTTCTTCTTGTCGATGGGCTTTTTCGGGTCCTTTATGGCCTCCTTGAAGTCCAACCCCAGGACCACAATCCTGCCCCCGGCCATGTACTCCCCGCAGTACTGCTTGACCCTGCCGCCGTAGCAGATGACCGGGACCTGGTCCTTGAACTCCTTCATGTGGATGCCGATGCGGGAGCCCCCGTTGCCCATGATGTACATCTGGCCCCCCCGGGCCCCCATGCCGGTGATGTCCCAGGAGTCGCCGTAGACCACGATTTCCCCCGAGTTTAGGGTGTTTCCCAGCAGGTACTCGGAGCAGCCGTGGACGATGATGGTGGGCCCGTCCGCGAAGACCCCCAGGTCCAGGCCTGCATCGCCGAAGACCTCTATGGTGACGTCGTCGCCTTTGAGCCCGGCACCGATGAAGCGCTGGCCAACCACATTCTTCAGCACGATGTGCTTGTAGCCCTCCTTTACGGCCTCTCCCGGTTCACATCCCTGTAGTAGAGCTTGCACCCGTCTGGGCAGGCGTTGATTTCGATGGTCTTGGTCTTCTGTTTTGCCCTGGCCATCTCACTCACTCTCCCTGCCTATGCGGTCCCCGGCATGCTTGACCCCCAGGATTTCGGCCTCCAGGGGGTTGGGCCCAACGTACCTCAGCCGGTCCCGGTTGCCCACGAAGGACTCCACGGCGTCGATGCCCATGGTGCCCAGGACCTCTTCCAGGTCGTGGTTCCAGGCCCGCAGGAGGTTTGCCACCCGGCGGGTGCCCCAGTCGATGTCGATGCGGTTGCCCAGGGCCGGGTTGCCGGTGGCAATACCCCAGGAGCAAAGCCCCGTGGTGCACTGCTGGCACATGCGGCACCCGAGGGCGATGAGGGGTGCGGTGCCTATCATGGCCACGTCAGCGCCCAGGGCGATGATCTTTATCATGTCCGAGGATGAGCGTATCCCGCCCCCGGCCACCAGGGTGATTTTGTGGCGGATCTTCTCCTGGCGCAGGTGCTGGTCCACCGAGGCGATGGCCAGCTCGATGGGGATGCCGGCGTTGTCCCGGATGACACGCGGTGCTGCGCCGGCCCGGAAGCCGTCGATGGTCATGAAATCCGCGTTGGCCCGGACGATGCCGGAGGCTATGGCTGCCACGTTGTTCACCGCCGCTATCTTGACCCCCACCGGCACCTGGTAGTCGGTGGCTTCATGGAGGGCGGCGATGAGGGTCTTCAGGTCCTCGATGGAGTAGATATCGTGCTGGGGGTTGGGCGAGAGGGCGTCGGTGCCCAGGGGTATGCCCCTGGTCTCGGAGATGAGCTGGGTCACCTTCTCCCCAGGCAGCTGCCCGCCGTGGCCGGGCTTGGCGCCCTGGCCGATCTTGATCTCCAGGGCACCGGTCTCGAGATAATCGGTGTTTATGCCGAAGCGGCCCGAGGCCACCTCGCCGATGAGGCTCTTCTTGAAAGGGTAGTGGTCCTTGTGCAGCCCGCCCTCCCCGGTGCCCATCATGGTGCCCACCTCGTGGACGGCCCGGTACATGGAGGTGATCGAGTTGTAGCTTAAGGACCCCAGGGACATGTGGCCTATGATGAGGGGCATGGAGAGCACGGCGTTGGCGGGCAGGTCGTCCAGCTCGTATTTCCCGCCCCTCTTCCTTATGGACAGCCGCTCGGGCTTTCTGCCCAGGTAAGTCCTGGTCTCCACCGGCTCCCTCAGGGCGTCGATGGCCGGGTTGGTGACCTGGCAGGCGTCCCAGACCAGGTAGTCGAAGACCATGGGGTAGGGCCGGTCGTTGCCCATGCCCGACAGCAGGACAGCCCCGGTCTTGGCCTGCTCCACGATGGACCGGATGTGGTAGGGGGTCCAGACCGGATGGGGGGCGAACTCCACCTTGTGGCGGTGGATCTCGATGGCGTCCGCCGGGCAGAAGGTGGTGCAGCGCTGGCAGGCCACGCAGTTCTCCGGGTGCAGCACTATGGGGCGGTCCTGCTCCTTGTCGAAGATGATGCAGTTGTAGGTACAGTTGGTGCCGCAGCGGCCGCACTTTATGCACTTGTCGTAGTCGATTATGGTCTTGAACCGGGGGAATCTCCTGTCCTGGGCCTTGACCATCTCTATCACCTCAACAGTTTGGCGAACTCCTCCAGGTCCCGGTCGGTGCCCCGGTTGAGGACCCCGTCCGTTGTCGCAATCACGGCCTTGCCCGGGTCGGGCTGCCAGAAGTCCATGGTGTCGTCCACCTCGTGGATGGAGTTGAGTTCCGAGGACAGGTAGAAGGTGCCTCCGTCCTCGGAGACGGCCGCTATCAGGGGGCGCAGCTTCTTCCTGTCGGTGTGGCCGATCATCGTCGGCTTGGGATTGTCAGTGGTAAGGACGATGGAGAAGGGGCCGTTGGCCATGCCCCAGCGGTGGACTATGCGGATGTAGGTGGCCCACCTCTTGAGGGGTTCGGGCATCCGGTCTATCTCCCTCCAGTAGGGGGGCGCCATGGCCATGGTGGCTATCTGGAAGGCTATCTCCGGGGGGTAGCGGGTCTTTCTCACGATGTAGTCGAAGATGTAGATGAGGGGTTCGGTGTCGGTCATGAGGCGGCACTGGTAGCCCAGCTCCTTGAGGTACTCCACGTTGGTCCCGTAGGAGGTGATTTCCCCGTTGTGGACCACGGCATGACCCACGATGGAGAAGGGGTGGGCCCCGCCCCACCAGCCCGGGGTGTTGGTGGGAAAGCGCGAGTGGAAGGTCCACATGTAGCCCTTGAGGTCCCTGACCTTGTAGAATTCGGCAATCTCCTCGGCCCAGCCCGAACCCTTGAAGACCGCCATGTCCTTGCCCCCGGACATGCAGAAGGCACCGTCGATGCGGGCGTTTATGTGAATCATGATGTCCTTGATGAGCTCGTCCGGGTCCTCTGTTCCCTTCTTGGGGTCCACGAAGAACCTCCATACCATGGGGTAGTCCTTGAAGACCCCCTTTTTCACATAGACCCGCTGCTCCTCGATGATATCGGTGTGCTCGTGCAGGAGGGATTCCACACCGGCCTTGGCCTGCTCCCATCCTTCGGGGTGGTCCAGGAGGACCTGGATGCAGTACTGGTCCCGGTACTTGGGGAAGAGCCCGTAGACGGCGAAACCCGCGCCCTGGCCGTTCTCCCTCTCCCTCATGAGGCATATCATGTCGGTGATTTTCTTGCCGCTGACCTTCTTCTGGTCCATGTTGAACAGCGCAGTGATGCCGCATGCCGAGGGGTTGCGCCCGCCCGGCGGCCTCTGTGTCAGACACCTAGTCTTCATCGCCGTCACCTTTGTCCTTCTCTATCTTTTCAACGATTTCCTTTATGGCCTCGGCATCCACCTCCGGGGCGGGGTCGATGCCCATCTTCTTGCGGATGCCTATCTTCTTGGGCATGGCGTAGCCGGTGGCCTTGAGGGTCCTGAGCTTGTCGGCGATGGCCCGGGGCGGGTGGTCCATCTCTTTTAGGGCCAGCTCCCGCAGGCGGGCGAAGAGCTCGATGAGGGATGAATTTGAGGGGCAGTTGTCCTCGCAGTGGCCGCACTGGAGGCAGAGCCATATCTCCCTGCCCCGGATGACCTCGTGGTACCTGCCGGCCCTGAGCTTATCCACGACTTCCAGGGGGTCGAAGGGGTCTTCCGAGTCCCTGGTCTTCACCGCCATGGTGCACTCCTTGGAGCAGGCCCCGCAGTGGTTCTCCAGGAGGAGGGGGTTGATGTTCTTCCTCACCAGCTCAATCTCCGAGGGCTCCTCTCCGAGCTTTTCCAGGACCGGGGAGACGTCGGTCATGTGGCCCTGGAAGAATATCTCCTCGGGGGGCACACCCATGGCCAGGAGGAGGAGCTCACTCAGGTGTATCACCGGCAGGTTCTGGCCTTTGAGGGCCGGCGGCGGGATGTCGAAGCGCATGAAGCAGGCCGGGCAGGCGGTGACGATGCAGTCTGCCTGGGAGGAGCGCACCCCATCGAACTTGTCGGCCAGGAGGGCGTTGGATGTCTTCATGTCGAAGGCGATGATGGAGACCCCGCAGCAGTCCAGTTTGGTCGGGTAGTCCACGGACTCGCAGCCGCAGGCTTCGACCAGGGCGTCCATCGAGGAGGGGTCCTTGGGGTTGTCCCCGGGCACGGCCTCCTCGGGGTAGAGGGCGTGGCAGCCGTAGTGGACGGCCACTTTGAGGCCCAGGGGGCGGGTTATCTGCTCCTTTATGGCCGGAAGTTTTGCGTGCAGGAGCGCCAGGATGTGGGTGAGAGTGAGCCGGCCGTCGTAGCCTGCGCCTTCGGGCAGGTACCGGTTGGCCTCCTCCCTGGTGTTGGGGTCCCGCAGCTTCTTGTTGGCGCCGTTGAGGACGTTGTAGCAGCCGTTGCAGGCAACAATCATCTCCTCGCCCAGGGACCTGGCCAGGGCGAGGTTGCGGGCAGAAAGGGCCAGGCCCAGCTCCTCCCCCTGGGTCTTGAGGTAGACCGGGTCGGGACAGCACCCTGCATCGGGCACGTCAAGGCCCCGGATGCCCAGGTTTTCCAGGACGCGCCGGGTGGAGTCAACGAGAAAGGGAAAATTATGGGTGAGGGTGCATCCCCAGAAGACTGGTTGGCTTTTCAGTTTCGCTGACATGTCCTTGACCTCGTGGAGACAGGGCCCAATGAGACATTTGAAACCCTGTTAATAAATGTTATTGTGGTGCAAAGGATAACAACCCCTGCACTATATATAAAAATAGATTTGTGAAATGTTATGATTTTTTATGAATTGGGGCGGGGGTGATGGACTGCGGGACATAGAAATCCATCATAAATTAAAAATGGACAAATCTATTCAAAAGTAAAATCTTACAAAGTCCTAGATGATGTCTCGAGGAGCAAGGCCGTTTTCAGGGAGCCAAAAAAAGGCGAGGTTATCCTCAAAGGAGGAGCTTTTTGAAGATTGATAAAAAAGGTGAGGACATGGAAAAGATGCTCAAAGACGCAAAGGCTCGTGGGGTAGGCGCAGGGGGAGTTCCTTTGAGGCAATTTGCTTAGGTAATGACGAAGGGGGGGAAGAAGTGGATGATGAACGTCGACTGTTAGATGTTTCTTTAACCAGAGCCCGACATTACTTTTGTAACATATTGTAATTGGAGGACTCATCAACAAATTTATTATGGGAGAAATTCTAGTGAACGGCACAACTTATTAGAGTTTTTGAGTGGTGGTCCTTATAGACCCGTAGAGGGTAATCGCTTTATTTCTTCTTTACCTTTGTAAATTCTTATTCAAGTGAACACTTTTTTAGATTGGCGGATTTTAAGGATTACTTTTCCCATACCATCGGAAAATTCATTTTTAAATGCTCCGCTGAATTAGATGCTAGAACCAAAAATCGGAAGATATTTATGAGTATCTTAGAGTATCCCTCCGATTGCAGTCCTAAAAATCGGATTGGTTGTAAAATGAAGAAGTGGGGTTTTTTGGAATGAAGAAAGCCCTAAATATGCAGGAAGAAGTGGGGGCGGTACTATCCGCATACTGATTGACACCAATATTTTCATTTATCGAGAAGATCATCATGCCCTCCCTGAAAATCTACAAAATCTTCTGAAGATCTTAAACAGTTTAAAAGTGCAGACTCTAATTCATCCTAATTCAGTCGAAGAGATTGAGAAAGACAGTAATGAGAAACGAAAGGAAATCGCTCTTTCAAAAATTGGTACTTATCAATTATTGGAATCTCCACCTGACCAAAATAAAGACCAAGAATTTCTAGCAATTGTTGGTTTACCCTCGAATCCTCATGATGAAATCGACAACGCAATAATATACTCAGTTTATAGAAATGCAGTTGACTTTTTGATAACAGAAGATACAGGAATCCATAAAAAAGCAGTCAAATTGAATATTAAGGATAGAGTCCTTTCAATAGACGATTCTCTAGCATTCTTCGAGAAAAGCCTCCCAGATGTACGCGTTGGCCGTCCCCCTGCTTTAAAAGAGGATTTGGTTTATAATTTGGATATCAACGACCCGATTTTTGATACATTAAAAAAGGAATATCCAGATTTTGAAGAATGGTTTGCGAAAATCTCAAGAGAGGGCCGAAAGTGTTGGGTTCATCGGCGGGATGATAATTCCATCGGAGCGTTATTAATCCTAAAGCCTGAAAACGAACCGATTGATTCAATACCTCCGATTCCTCAAAAAAGCCGACTTAAAATCTGTACTTTGATAGCCACGTTTCTTGGGCGAAAAATAGGGGAGTTATTTATTAGGTTATCAATAGAATATGCGGTAAAAAATAATTTGTCTGAAATGTATCTAACTCATTTTACAAAACAAGAAGACCGTTTAGTGGATTTGATATCAGAGTATGGCTTTAATAAAGTGGCAACAAAAA
>JAADFM010000048.1 GCA_013152845.1 Methanobacteriota archaeon
GAACTGAAGGCAGAGCTTCAAAAGGCCGGTATAACCGAGGAGGAATATGAACTCAATAGGTCCTTGAGAGAAGGATGACCTCCCTGGCCTCCCTCCCGCAGCCTGCGCACGCCCCCTCCGCCTCCTCGTCCAGGATACCGAGTATATCTATCCCCGCAATCTCCTCCATCTCCTTGCCGCATGATTCCTCACCGCACCAGAGGGTCTTTATGACCCCGCCCTTCTCCCTGTAGACCTGGTGGACCTCATCGGCGGTGGAGGCGCTGTGAATCCGGGCCTCGAACCTCTCCCTCGCCCGCTTCGCCATGTCCTCGGTAATCTCCTCCAGGGTCCTCGCCACCGTCTCCTTTATACCCTCCCGGGCAACGGCCATCTTCTCCCCGGTGTCCCTGCGCACCAGCACGACCTTGCCGTTTTCTATGTCCCTGGGCCCGAGTTCGATGCGCAACGGCACCCCTCCCAGTGGTAGTACTTCTCCCCGGGCCGGACGTCCCTGTCGTCCACGTGGACCCGGATGCCGGACAGCTCTCCTGCAAGTTTTTCCACCTCCTTGTCCACCATCTCCTTCTTGCCCTTCATCCAGATGGGCACGATGACTGCCTGGATTGGCGCCACCCGGGGAGGGATGACCAGGCCCTTCTCGTCCCCGTGGACTGCGATGACCGAGGCGATGACCCGGTCCGAGATGCCGTAGCAGGTCTGGTAGGCGTGCTCCTGCTCGCCGTCGAGGTTCTCGAAGGTGATGTCGAAGGTCTTGGCAAAGGTCTGGCCCAGGTTGTGGACCGTGCCTATCTGCAGGGTGCGGCCCGTGGGGAAGATGGTATCGAAGGCCATGGTGTAGTCCGCGCCGGGGAACTTGTCCCAGTCCGGCCTGCGGCTGATGGTGTAGGGGATGCAGAGGGCGTCGAAGAACCGGGAATAGATGTCCATGGCCTCCCTTATCTGGCCCTCGGCGTCCTCGTAGGAGGCGTGGGCGGTGTGGGCCTCCTTGAAGGTGGTGATCTCCCGCAGGCGGATGAGGGGCCGGGTGTGCTTGGTCTCGTAGCGGAAGGTGTTCACCACCTGGTAGACCTTCAACGGCATGTCGGTATGGGCCCGTATCCAGACCGAGAACATGGGGTAGATGGCGGTCTCGGAAGTGGGCCGCAGGGCCAGCTTCACGTTGAGGGGCTGGGTGCCCCCGTGGGTGACCCAGTAGACCTCGTCCTCGAAACCCTTGATGTGGATGGCCTCCTTGGCGAACTCCTGCTCCGGGATCAGGAGTGGGAAGAGGGCCTCCTGGTGGCCGGTATCGTCCAGGAGGGATTTGATGACCGCAATAACGTTGTTGCGTAGCCTGAAGCCGTAGGGGAACCAGACGTAGAGACCCTTCACCGGGTAGCGCACGTCCATGATTTCGGCCCGCTCTATGATGTCGTTGTACCACTGGCTGAAGGCTTCCTCGTCCATTGAGAAACAACAGGGGCCAGAGGGTATAAAAAGGTTTTCGAAGCCCTTAATCGAACTCCGGCCTCTTCTTGCGCTTTCTTATCACATAGGTGCGGTGCTCGTCGTTGATCTCCACGTATTCGTCCAGGAAGTTGTAGAGACCTATCTGGTCCTTCCACTCGTCCTCCCAGGCCTCGGCAATCTCCAGGAACATGTCCTTTATCGGTTTCCCCATCTGTCTCACCTCCCTTGGTTATATTCTTATATAAGGTAGGTATTAAACCTTATTGTGATGGACCAGCGCAACAACCTGCTCCTGGGAGTTCTGGAGACCCTCAACCAGAGTGGTTTCGAGGTCTCGGAAAGGTGCTCCATCCGCCCCTCGTGCTTCGACCTCTTCGCCAGGAGGCGGCTCCTCCTTCTGCTCCTGAAGGTCCTTACCAACATCGACGGCCTGGCCCCCCAGCAGGCAGGGGACATCCAGAGGATGGCCAGGATGCTCTCCGCCTCCCCTATCCTTGTGGGGGAGAGGACCAGGGAGGCCGAGATGGAGGCCGGGGTCCTCTACGAGAGGTACGGCGTACCTGCCGTCAACCCCGAGACCCTGGAGGGCATCCTCAAGGAAGGCTACCAGCCCCTGGTCATCTCCTCCAGGAGGGGGCTCTATGTAAACGTGGATGGAGAGCGCCTGAGGAGGCTGCGGGAGGAGCGTGGCATGTCGCTTGGCGATGTTGCCAGGGGCATCGGGGTATCAAAGAAGGCGGTCTACAACTACGAGCAGGGCACGGCCAGGCCGTCCTTCGACAACGCCCTGAAGATGGAGGAGTTCTTCCAGGAGACGGTGGCGGAGCCGGTGGATATCACCCGGGCCTGGAGGTCCGGGCAGGAGACGGCGGCCTCCCCCCAGGGGACTGGCCACCCGGTCATGGAGCGCCTCCAGGAAATCGGATTCCAGGTGGAGGTCATCAAGAAGGCCCCCTTCGATGCATTGACCCTGGAGTCCAGGGAGGTCATGTTCACCAAGATTGTGAAGGAGAACATCAGGAGGGTCAGGGAGAAGGCCAGGGTCATCTGCAGTCTGTCCAGGACCGCCCGAACCGGCGCCTTCATGGTCTCGGAGAGGCCGGAGGGCAGGGACATCGCCGGCGTGCCGGTCATCGGGAAGAAGGAGCTGGAGGGCTTCGAGGAGGCCGAGGACCTCCTGGCCAGGGTCCTGGAACGGATGCCCTGGGTGGGGTCGTAGGGCATCGGCCGGCAGGCGGTGGGGAAACCTTATCTCCGTAAACTTTAAATAGAAGTATAAAGTCAGGAATCATGGATTAAAATAAAAAAAAGTAACTAAAATAAGGAGGTGAATTTGTTATGGCCCCAGATGGGAGGTCAGCCGATTCTGATACTCTCTGACAAGACACAGAGAACCATAGGGAAGGACGCCCAGCGCATGAACATCATGGCCGCCAGGGTCATCGCCGAGAGCGTGAAGACCACCCTCGGCCCCATGGGCATGGACAAGATGCTGGTGGACAGCCTCGGAGACGTGGTGGTCACCAACGACGGTGTAACCATCCTGAAGGAGATGGACGTGGAGCACCCCGCCGCCAAGATGATGGTGGAGGTGGCCAAGACCCAGGAGGAGTCCGTGGGGGACGGGACCACCACCGCGGTGATTATCGCCGGTGAACTCCTCAAGAGGGCCGAGGACCTCCTGGACCAGGACGTCCACCCCACGGTGGTCGCCCAAGGATACAGGCTCGCTGCCGAGAAGGCCAACGAGATCCTGGAGTCCATGGCCAAGGAGATAAGCATCAGGGACGAGGCCATGCTCAAGAAGGTGGCCCAGACCTCCATGACCGGCAAGGGCGCCGAGAAGGCAAGGGAGTACCTGGCCGAGCTTGTGGTCAAGGCCGTCAAGGCCGTGGCCGAGGTGGACAACGGCAAGATAACCATAGACACCGACCACATAAAGGTCGAGAAGAAGGAAGGGGGCAGCATAGAGGATACCGAACTCGTCCAGGGCGTCCTCATCGACAAGGAGAGGGTCCACTCCGGGATGCCCAGGAAGGTGGAGAAGGCAAAGATTGCCCTCATCAATTCCGCCATGGAGGTGAAAGAGACCGAGATTGATGCCGAAATCCGCATCACCGACCCCAACCAGCTCAAGGCCTTCATCGAGGAAGAGGAGGGCATGCTCAGGGACATGGTGAAGAAGGTCAAGGATACCGGGGCCAACGTCCTCCTGGTCCAGAAGGGCATCGACGACCTGGCCCAGCACTACCTGGCAAAGGAGGGCATCTTCGCGGTGCGCAGGGTCAAGAAGTCCGACATGGAGAAGCTCGCAAGGGCCACCGGGGCCAAGATCGTGACCAACATCGAGGACATGAGCAAGAGCGACCTGGGCTATGCCGGACGTGTGGAGGAGGTCAAAATCGGCGACGACGAGATGATATATGTCACCGAGTGCAAGGACCCCAAGGCCGTCAGCATCCTCATCCGCGGCGGCACCGAGCACATCGTGGACGAGGTGGAGCGGGCCATCGAGGACTGCCTCGGCTCCGTACCCGCCGCCCTGGAGGCAGGGAAGGTTGTGCCTGGCGGCGGCGCCCCCGAGATCGAGGTCGCCAAGGGCCTCAGGACCTATGCCAAGACCGTGGGCGGCAGGGAGCAGCTGGCCATCGAGGCCTTCGCCGAATCCATGGAAATCGTGCCCAGGGCCCTGGCCGAGAACGCCGGCCTTGACCCCATAGACGTCCTGGTGGACCTCAGGGCGAAGCACGAGAGGAAGAAGGGCACCGCCTTCGGCATCGACGTCGCTGACGGGGCGGTGAAGGGTATGTTCGTCATGGGGGTGATTGAGCCCCTGCGGGTCAAACAGCAGGCCATCGACTCGGCATCCGAGGTGGCCATCATGATCCTCAGGATCGACGACGTCATCGCTGCCTCGGGCCTGAGCAAGGGCGAGGGGCCTGACATGCCCGATATGGAGGGCATGGGTGGAATGGGCGGGATGCCGCCCATGTAGGAGGGGACAAATCCCCCTCTTTTTCTTTTTTATCAGGTAGTCCCATCCGGTGTTCTCCAAACCACAGGGTTTATATAAGGGGAGGAATAGCCAGTTCACCATGAAGGGACTGGTCGTCCTGGCTGCGGTCATCCTCCTCCTGGGGTGCATAGGCGGGATGAGCGGGAGCAAGGTGGGCAAAGAGGAGGCCAGCAACCTTGCCCTCCAGAAATACACCTCACTGCACCCCAACAGGTATCCCAGGGTCCTCCAGGTGGTGGACCGGACCTCAAAGTGGAGGGTGGAACTGGAGACCAGCGACTCCAGGCCATCCTACTACGTGGACAAGGGCTCCGGTGAGGTCACCATCACCCAGGAATACGCCCTTGAGATATCCCTGACCGACCCCTACGTCGATTCCCTCTACCAGAGAAACCAGCCCCAGACCTACTACGAATTCGACGGCCGGTACTGGACCATCAGGTACATCTCCCAGGGCACTGAAATCCTGGTGGTCACCGTGGACTCCGTCTCCGAGGAGATTGCCGACATCGACAAGAAGATTATCGAAATCCAGATAGGATAGATGGCGCCCTCATGTCCTCGGTGTCCCCCGAGTCCTCGCAGAGAGGGACCTCATGAGCAGGTAGATGGCCGCCGCCGTGTACACCAGCAGGTCCTGGTTACGGGGCGGGGCGGCGAGCTCCAGGAGGGGGAGCTCCCCTGCGGTATCGCGCTCCTCATAAGTCAGTACCTCCGGGGCCCCTGCCGGGACCTCACTGGGCACGGCCGCACCTGGCACAACTGCCGGGGCGGGTTCGCGGGGCGGTGCACGCAGCTCCGGCTCCCCTGCCACATCCGCCCAGATGGAATAGAATCCCTCCCTGTCAGACGAGAAGGCGATGGTTTTGCCGTCCGGGCTCCAGGCAGGGTCCAGCTCCCAGGAACCCTCGAAACCTGCAAGCCTCCTCTTGCCCGTGCCGTCGGGGGTCATGACCCAGATATCGTAGTCGCCACCGGCATCGGCCACATAGGCGATTGCCCCTCCGTCCGGGCTCCAGGCGGGCTGGCCCTTCCAGTATGTATCCCAGGCGATGCGCCTCTCCCGGCCGGTGGCCAGGTCCAAGACGAATATAGAGTAACCCCTGCCGTCGGAGGCCATGTAGACCAGGCTTTCCCCGTCCGGGCTCCATGAGGGGGTCCACTCCCCTCCGGGTTTCGAAGTGAGGCGGCGCTGGTTGGACCCGTCGGCATCCATGAGCCACAGGTCAAACTCAGGGTACTCCCCCCGCATGAAGGCGATGGTTTTACCGTCCGGGCTCCAGGCCGGGGCCAGGGCATCTCCCGCACCCCGGGTCAAGCGCGCTGCCCTGCCTGTGCCGAGCTCCAGCACCCAGATGTCCCTCCTCCCGTCCCTCTCAGAGACATAGGCGATTGTCCTCCCGTCCGGGCTCCAGGCGGGCTGCTCGTCCCGGTAGATGTCCGAGGTCAGGGGTACCGGCCGGGGGTCGTCGAGCCTTACCAGGTATATGTCGGGGCTTCCCCCGCGTGTGGATGTGAAGGCGATGGAACCGCCGTCCGGGGACCAGGCTGGAGACGTGCCCAGATGACCGAGAGCCACGGGTTCGGCCGCCACCGGACCTGCAATAACTGATAGAAGGACAAGGAAGGTTATGTATCTCATCGCTCATCCATTATAGGCAATCCTATCTATAATAAACTTTTTAGTCGGCCGGGGACGAGTCTGGGTTATGGAATGCATCACCGCCGAATCCCTGAACCGCCCCGAGGTGAAGAGGTGGCACCGGCGCATCCTGGAGAGGTACACCCCGCCGGAGGGTACCGCCCTGACCGTCTTCCTGCCCTGCTCGGCCAGGAAGCCCTACTCCACCTCCAGGTCCCACCGGATATTCCGCGAATACATAAGGAGAGGGGCGGGCAGGGGATACGGCCACCTCCATGAGGTCGTCCTCACCTCCCCCCTGGGCATGGTCCCCCGGGAGCTGGAGGGGGTCTACCCCGCAGCCCACTACGACGTGCCGGTCACCGGGCACTGGACCGAAGAAGAGAAGGAGCTCGTGCGGCGGCTCATGGAGGACTACATGGAAAAGGCGGCCTGTCCTGCCATCGCCCACCTGGACGGCGCCCTGCGGGAGGTGTGCTCGGAGATGGGGGTCCCCCTGACCCCCCAGGGGTGTCTGTCCGAGGGGTCCCTGAGGGCCTTGAGACATGAGATAAGGGATGCCCTCTCGGACCTGCCGCCGAGGAAGAGGGACCCCCTGGAGGGGCTGCGTAAGCTGGCGGACTTCCAGTTCGGCCCCGGGGCAGGGGAGCTGCTGTTCCCACCGGGTACTGAAACCAGGAGGTACCGCATCTTCCACCAGGGACGCCAGACCGCCTCCATCAACCCCAGGGACGGCCTCCTCTCCCTGACACTGGAGGGAGCAGGGCTCCTCCTCCCCCTGGGAAGGTACAGGGTGGAGATATCCTTCAGGCCCACCTCCTCCAGCATCCTCTGCCCCGGGGTGGAGGGGGCGGACCCGGAGATACGGCCCGGGGACGAGGTCCTGGTCGTCCACGATGGCGGCCTCGCCGGCGTGGGGAGGGCGGTCCTGGGCGGGGAGGAGATGACAAGGGCACGGCGGGGACTGGCCGTGACCATGAGGCACAGGAGATGAAGGCCGTCATCGTCGTGCTCAAAGGCCCGGACTTCGAGAGGCGCAGGGAGGAGATAGGGCTTCTGGCAGAGACGGCAGGCTACACCGTGGAGGGGCTCTTCACCCAGGCCGGACCCCCCAGGCCCAGGTTCTTCGTGGGAAAGGGCAAACTGGAGGAGGTGGGGGTCTTCATCAGGGAGCGGGGGGTGGAGGTGGTCGTCTTCGAGGACTTCCTGAGCTCGCGGCAGCTGATGGACCTGGAGGGGGAGCTGGGGGTGCCGGTCATGGACAGGTACGACCTCATCCTCAACGTCTTCGAGGCCCATGCAGGCTCCAGGGAGGCCATGCTCCAGATCGAGCTGGCCAGGCTCAAGCGCAAGCTGCCCTACATCAAGCTTCACACCGGCCGCAGGGTCAGGGAGGACCACCCGGGGTTCGGCAGCTCCGGGGAGTACGTGGTCCATTCCACCCTGACAGGCATCCACCGGAGGATTAAGAAGATCCAGGACACCCTCGACCGCTCCACGAAGGTGGTGGAGGGCCAGACACGCCGGCGCAGGGAGATGGGGAAGGTGGTGGCACTGGCCGGCTACACCAACGTGGGCAAGACCACCCTGCTCAACGCCCTCACCGGCGCGGGGAAGCCCGCCAGGGACGAGCTCTTCACCACCCTGGGCCCGAAGACCGGCCGGATGGAGGACGGGGTCTTCATAACCGACACCATCGGCTTCATCAGGAACCTGCCCCCTGAGCTGGTCCATGCCTTCCGCTCCACCCTGAGGTCCATCCAGGACTCGGACCTCATCTTGCTCATGTTAGACGCCTGCGATGATGTGGAAGAGTTCCAGAGGAAAAAGGACATCTGCGAGGAGACCCTCATGCGCTCGGCACCGACAGCATACCCCTCATCCATGTGCTGAACAAGGTGGACCTGGCCCGGGACCTTGAAAAGAAGCGGGACCTCCTGCCCGGGGCGGTGGAGATTTCCGCCAGGGAGGGCACCGGCATCGGGGAGCTGAAGGCCAGAATCCGGGAGGCGGTGACGTGATAAACCCTGCCTTGGACGGGCTCATCAGGGAGATAAGGGCCAAGGGGCTGGAGAGGGCCGGGAGAAAGGCCAAAACAGTCTCATGGCGTGAGAGGGACTACCTGGACGGGACGGTGGAGGCAGGGGTGGTCATCATGCCCACCAGGGGGTGCTCATGGGGCCTGCGCTCGGGCTGCTCCATGTGCGGCTACGTGTATGACTCCCCGGCCGTGGTGGACTGGGATGCCCTCCTGGGGGACTTCACACATGCCCTGGAGGAGCTGGACGGGGTGCCCTACCTGAAGGTCTTCAACTCCGGCAGCTTCTTTGACGAGAGGGAGGTCCCGCCGGAGATGAGGGACAGGATAATTGGACTCGTAAACCAGGCAGGACCGAGGAGGCTCCAGGTGGAGTCCCGTCCGGAGTTCGTCACCCCGGAGGTCCTGGGGGAGACCGTGGATGCCCTCGACGCCGAGCTGGAGGTGGGGATAGGTCTGGAAACCGCCAGCGACTATATCAGGACACACTGCATCAACAAGGGGTTCTCCCTGGAGGATTTCGAAAGGGCCCTGGGGAGCTGCCAGGACACCGGGGCGCCGGTGAAGGCCTACCTCCTGGTCAAACCACCCTTTCTGACCGAGAGGGAGGCGGTGGAGGATGCGGTGGCCTCGGCCCGCACGGCCTGCGAGATGGGTGCCTCCAGGGTGTCCTTCAACCCCATGAACGTCCAGCGCGGGACCCTGGTGGAGGCCCTGTGGAGGCGGGGGGAGTACCGCCCGCCCTGGCTGTGGAGCATCGTGGAAATCCTCAAGAGGACCGCCGGGGAGGTGGAGGTGCCCGTGCTGTGCCACCCGACGGCGGCCGGGAAGGCCAGGGGCGCACACAACTGCGGGACCTGCGACCGCGAAATCGCAGGGGCCGTCGTGGAGTTCTCGGTGACCCAGGACATTAAACACCTGGAGGGCCTGGAGTGCCGGGAGATGTGGCAGGACGTCCTCGAGCTGGAGGGCCTGGGCCAGACACCGGGGCCGATGGGCTTCTATGTCCGGGGCAGGGGCAACGGCGGCAACCGTTGGCCTGTCATATCTGGAAAATAAGAGGAGGCCCCCCACCCCATAGGTCCCCACCCCGTGTCTTCAGGTGTAGACGAACTCCTGGTTGCCTTCCTCTATGATGCCCAGGACGACCAGCCTCTCCATTACCTCCTTGACGACGGCGGGCTTGAGGCCGGTGTAGGTGGAGATTTCCTCCACGCTGGCATCCTTGGTCTTCAGGATTTCTATGATGAGTTGTTCCAGGAGCATGGTATATACTGCTCCCTTGAAGTACTTAGGGATTGGGTTTACA
>JAADFM010000049.1:0-6276 GCA_013152845.1 Methanobacteriota archaeon
GGCATATCTCGACGAAGCCGGCGTTGAGGTCTGATGACCAAGTTCCCGGTGGACGCCCCAAAGAGGAGGGTGGTAAAGGCCCTCCAGAACCATCTGCACACAGTCCGGCATCTCCAGGGAGGAATTCCTCAAAGCCTATCGGAAGAAATAGCAAAAGTTCAGCCGGCGCTCAGGTTCGCTAGGGCCATCTCCCTGTATTTTAGGGCTTCTTCATCGGTTGGGTCTATTTCGAGGGCTTTATCGAAGGAGTCAATGGCGGCGGAGTAGTCGGACATGCCTAGATATGCCCTACCCAAATTCGTGTAAATGATTAAATCAAATGAGGGTCTATCCATCAGTTCCACAAAGCCCAAAGACCTATCATATATTACGGGACCCATAGAGAACGCCTTATTACTAATATTAATTGATTCATTGAACCGTCTCAATTCAATCAATATTTCTGCTTTGTGAGCCAATGTATATCCATCCTCAGGGCCTAGTTCAAGGGCTTTGTCATACGCATTCAATGCATCATTACTCCTATTCATTCGCGCTAACGCTCTTCCCAGATTCAGCCATGTGGTTTTCTTCTCCGGCTCCCTTTTCGCTGCAAGCTGGAAGTATTTTAATGACTCGTTATATCTTTCTAATTTCCAATACAGATTAGCCTTGTTTTCATAGGGTTCGGACCAGTTCAGATTATATTTCTCAGTTAAATTTATTGCGTGAGTATAAGCCTCCAGGGCTTCATCATATCGTCCAAGTTTCTCAAGTGTTTCACCTTTGGAATCCCATAAATGGAAGTGGTTTCTCTCTGGTAGTATATCCAAAAGACTGTCAATATCTTTTAAATACTCTTCATAATCGGATTTGACTGATATATTCCGATCTGGGTAAGATACGTTCTCACTAAAATTCTTTTCAACTTTTGTATCATTTGGCTTGCCATTAGAATCACTCTCACACCCCCCACACAAAATCCCCAGTAACAGAATCCCGATAAGGACCGCCCTCATTTCATACCTCCACGCCCTTTTTCTTTCTCACGCCGGGAATAAGTATCTTTTTGTTTTGGTTGCCGATGCTAATAATACATAAAATACATATGGCACATATTACACTGAGTATACCTGACGATATGCGATATGTTCAGGCGCATGAGGAGGTTCTCGGAGATAAAGTGGAGCGAGGTCGCACGGAGGGCTATAGCCGAGTACCTGGGGCGCATGGAGGGAATGACTACCACAGAGGAGCTCAGGAAGGCCCTTCCTCCTGAGGTGTTGCGCACCCTGAAGGCGATACCAGAGGACAGGGCACGGAATCTCTACGAGGAGATGGTGGCCAGAGAATGGAAAAGGACGAAGTCGTTGACACGAACCTCCTGATGGAGGGTAAGGGAAGCCTCACCACCATCCTCAACATCATAGAGTACCCCAAGGCCGTGGAGGGGGAGGTGGATGTCCTTTTTCCTGGTCAGGAGGATTATAACAAGGCCATCGAGGTCATGGCCAGACTGTACGAGAAAGGGACGCCCGTCCCCGCGGTGGATGTCATCCTGGCGGCCATGTGCCTCAACCGGAAACTTGCCCTCAGGACCAGGGACAGGCATTTCAAGGTCATAGCCGAAGCTTTCCCGGGATTCAAGGTGAGGCTGGAAAAATAACCCTACTCCAGCTCCGACTCGGCATATATCCTGAAGAGAGGGGTCTCCCTACAGCCACACCTTGCCGCTCCTGAGGATGGAAATCTCCAGGTCCTCGGTGAGCCTGTTGCCCCATATCCGGTCGGCGGCCTTCAACCTCAGGTGGGCTATGAGGGAGGTCTTGGTGTGGACCAGGGATATACCGTGGCGGTCGGCCTTGCGGAAGACCTGCTCCGGGACCTGGAAGATGTCGGTGCCCCGCTCCACCCTCACCACCACCGGGTCCAGGGCCTCGAAGGCATCAAGGGTCCGGCGGGCCCTCTCCACGTTGGCCCGTGCCCTCTTCTCCAGGATGGAGACGTTCTCCCGGGTGGTGCCGAGGAGCTCGGCCACCTCCTTCTGGCTCCTGCCCTGGGCCCTGAGTATTAGGACCTCCATCTGCCTGGGGGACAGAAAGGTGTCCTTTTCCATGCCTGTTGATATCCCGCGCATCTATATAAACATTTTCGCTTACTATTTTAGAGATAGCTCCATATATAGCAGAGCAGTGCGGGGCATCATGGCAGATTCCAAAAATACGTAAGCACTCATGGTTACACTCTGAGGAAAGATATTTATAATCCCCTTTTCGATTTCGTCGAACTATGCGGAGGCTGATGGTACTGCTCCTTCTCCTGGCCGGATGTGCCGGCGGTTCCCAGGACCACACCCTGGTAATCGCGTCCACCACCAGCACCCAGGACTCCGGGCTCTTCGACCGGCTGAACCCGGTCTTCGAGGAGATGACGGGGGCGGAGGTTGTGGTTGTGGCCAGGGGCACCGGCGCAGCCCTCCAGTACGCCAGGGACGGGAACGCCGACCTGGTATTCGTCCATGCCCCGCAGGCAGAGGAGGAGTTCGTCAGGGAGGGCTACGGGGTAAGGCGCTACCCGGTTATGTACAACGACTTCGTCATCCTGGGACCCCAGGAGGACCCTGCCGGGATAGGCGGCATGGCCAGTGCAGCTGAGGCCCTGGGGAGGATAGAGGAGGCCGGGAAGGCGGGCAAGGCCGTCTTTGTCTCCAGGGGCGACAATTCAGGCACTCACAAAAAGGAGATGTCACTCTGGAAGACCGCCAGCATAACGCCGGCCGGCTCCTGGTACGTCTCAACCGGCAGGGGCATGGGGGATACCCTCACCACCGCCGGCGAGCTGAGGGGCTACACCCTCTCGGATAGGGGGACCTGGCTCAAGCGCAGGGACACCCTGGACGGCCTCGCGGTCCTCGTGGAAGGCCCTGTAAAGGGCGGTGACCCGGAGCTTGTGAACCCCTACGGGATAATACCGGTCAACCCCGAGTACAACCCGGAGGTTAACTACGAGCTTGCCATGGCCTACGTCGAGTTCGTCACAGGGCCGCAGGGCCGGGAGATAATAAACAGCTACAGGCTCAACGGGGAGCAGCTGTTCTTCGCCGCCGGGGAGTAGGGCATGGACGCCATACTAGAAGGATTTTACCAGGCCTTCCGGCTCATCGTCACCCTGGACCCCTACCTCATCAGCGTCATAAAGGTCCAGGCCGTGGTATCTGGCACGGCGGTCCTGATGAGCTCGGCGGTGGGTCTGCCTCTTGGTGTTTTGGTCGCACTTAACCGGTTCCCGGGGAAGGGTTTTCTAAATACCCTCGTCAGCACCGGCATGGGTCTGCCCCCGGTGGTGGTTGGCGTTTTTGTCTACCTCCTCCTTTCAAGGAGCGGCCCCCTGGGGTTCCTCCACCTCCTGAATACCCCCTCCGCCATGATAATCGCCCAGTTCATCCTGGCCACCCCCATCATCATGGGTATCACCATAGCGGTGGTGGAGGCCGTCCCGAAGGAGATACTGGAGCTGGGATACACCCTCGGGGGCAGCGGCAGGGACGTGGCCATGGTGGCTGTGAGGGAGTCCTTCTACGGCCTGGTCACGGCCGTCCTGGCAGGTTTTGGCAGGGCAGTGGCGGAGGTGGGGGCCATCTTCATCGTTGGCGGGGGTATAGTCCACCCTGTCCTGACCGGGGAGGGGGCCACGGTCCAGGAATCGGTGACCAGGACACTTACCGTGGCGGCCGTGGTGGAGACCCGCCAGGGGCTTTACGGGAACGCCATCGCCTATGGCATGATACTGGTGGGCCTGGCCTTCATCCTGAATTTTACCGCCGCCTGGGTAAAAGGGAGGTACCCCCATGGACAGACCATTGTTTGAGATAAGAGGCCTGGAAAAAAGATTCGGCGCAAAGCTCGCCCTGGCAGGGATAGACCTTGACATCATGGAGGGCGAGGTCTTTGCCTTCCTCGGGCCCAGCGGTGCAGGCAAGACCACCCTGCTGAGGGTCCTGAACACCCTGGAGAGGCCGAGCTCCGGCAGGGTGGCCTTCCAGGGGGTGGGGATTTCGGAGCTCGACAGCAGGGGGCTCCTGGAGGTCCGGCGCCGGATGGTCCTTCTGGCCCAGGGCGCCCCCCTATTCAACACCACCGTCCGGGGGAACCTGGCCTATCCCCTGAAGGTGAGGGGTATCGGGGGAAGGGAGATGGAGAGGAGGGTCGTGGATGCCCTGGATTCCGTGGGCATGACGGGCTACCAGGACAGGGATGCCCGGACCCTCTCGGGGGGTGAACGCCAGAGGGTGGCCCTGGCCATGGCGGCCATCTTCGAGCCCCGGGTACTCCTCCTGGACGAGCCCACCGCCAACCTGGACCCCATCAACGAGGAGATGGTATGGGGCATCATCGAGAGGATGAGGGAAGAAGGCGTTACCGTCATCCTCGCCACCCACAAGCTGGCCGAGGCCCGGCGCCTGGCGGACCGGATAGGGGTGCTGAGGGAGGGAAGGATGGAGCAGATAGGCAGCGCGAGGGAGATATTCACCCGGCCGAAAACCGGGTTCGTGGCCCGGTTCACAAAGAGGGCCTGAGGCCTTACAGCGCCCTACTCCACCACCCTGTACTCGGGTATCCTCTCCAGGAGCATGCCCTCCAGCTCGATGGGCTGGAGCTGGTTGGCGAGTTTAACGGCCTGCTCCAGTTTGTACTCGGACTCGGCGTATATCTCGAAGACGGGGTCCCCCTTCTTGACCTTCTTGCCCATGCTCAGGGTCAGGAGGATCCCGGCACCCTTGTCCCTGGGGGCGCCGGCGGCCCTGGCGATGGTCACCAGGTCCTTGTTGGACATGCCCACCGCGTAGCCGCTGCCCGGGGAGGTGATGGTTGCCCTGTGGGGTCCGACCACGATCTTTTCCGAGGTCACCGAGGGGTCCCCGCCCTGGGCCTTGATTATCTCCCTCATCTTGTCCAGTGCCTCCCCGGACTGGAGGATGTCGTAGGCCCGGCCCTTGCCCTCTCCCTTCCTTGCCACTCCACCGGCCTCCAGGATGATGCCTGCAATCTCGCAGGACTTCTCGGTCAGACTCGAGGGTGCGGTCCCTTCCAGGGCCTGGAGGGCCTCCCTGGCCTCCAGGGCGGGTCCGATGGCCCGGCCGATGGGCTTGTCCCCGTAGGTCACGGCACACTCCACCTTGATGCCGAGCTTTTCCCCCAGGGCGATGAAGTCCCGGGCATACTTTTTGGCCTCCTCCATGGTGCGGACCTTGGTCTCGGGCCCCAGGGGCAGGTCGATGACCACGTAGTCGGCGCCCACGGCGTATTTCTTGGCCATCACCGAGCAGATGGCCAGGTTGTGGGGGTCGATGGCCAGGGGGTGCTCCACCCGGATGAAGATGTCGTCGGCAGGGGCCAGGTTCACCCCCCCGCCCCAGCAGATGATGCCACCGGTCTTGTCCACGATGCCCTCGATTTCCTGGGCGTTGAAGGTCACCGGTGCCAGGACCTCCATGGTATCGGCGGTGCCGCTGGCCGAGGTGATGGCCCGGGATGAGGTCTTGGGGATGGTCAGGCCCGCGGCGGCCACGATGGGCACGATGAGGAGGGTGATTTTGTTCCCCGGAACCCCGCCCAGGGAGTGCTTGTCGAAGACCGGCTTGCCCTCCAGCTTGAGGCGCTCACCGTTCTCGGCGATGGCCTTGGTGAGGTAGCCGGTCTCCTCCATGGTCATGTCGTTGATGTAGAGGGCGGAGACAAAGGCCGTGATTTCAATCTCCGAGAGGTTGCCGGCCAGGACGTCCCTGACGATGGCCTCGTACTCGCCCTCGTTGAGGGCCTGTTTTTCCATCTTCTTCCTGATGAACTCGACAGAGCGGGGCTTCTCGGCGGGTTTTAGCGAGACCACGTCCCCGTCCTTCAAGCCGCATTCGTCGGCCACGTCCCTGGGCAGGGCCACGATGCCCTTCTCGACAACGCTCTTTGTGGTGTTGACGATGGCCACCTGGCGTTTCCTGCCGGCGAAGAGGGTGACCCTCTCCCTGGGGTGGATGCCCAGGTGCCGGGCGTCCTCCTCGTTTAGGGTCGCCTCGTTGCGTCCGACGCGGATGTCCCACACCCTTACTTCGAGTTCCATCCTTCACCTCCTGGATATCTCAAGCATCACTTCGGTTACCTCTCCTATGTCCCTGCATATCTTTTTTGTGGATTCCGAAAGCATGAGGTTGACCTCGGCGCCGTGCTCCCCCACCCTGCGGAAGTCGGTGCGCAGGCCCACCACCGGGATGCCCAGGGCATGGGCCAGGCCGCACTCGAAGGC
>JAADFM010000049.1:6292-7478 GCA_013152845.1 Methanobacteriota archaeon
ACCTGGGGCCCGTCGAGGACGGCGAGAACGGCATCGCACGCCTCCAGGTGCTCGATGCAGCACCGGAAGACGCCATCCGGTCCTTCGCATTCCTCCTGGGGCAGGAAGACATCGAAGCCCTCTTCTTGCAGGGCGGCTTTTATCTCCTCATTGTAAGCCCTCTCGGCCTTTGAGAACAGGGGGGCGGCGAGATAGATTTTCATATCATCCTGATTGAGAGATAATATTAAAAAAAGTGTTCTATTGACCGCTGGTGCTTCCTCAGCTTGCGCTGGCGCGAGAACACGAACTCCTGGAAGGCGTGCAGGTCCCTGAACCTCAGGCCCTTTATGGCCTCGAAGTTCCATGCCGTGGCGTTGATGCTGGCCACACTGTTGGCGATGTTCGCCGACTTGAGGGGGTCGCCGGTCTTGATATAACTCGAGATGAATGAGCCCCCGAAGGCGTCGCCGCAGCCGGTGAAATCCCTGACCTCGGGCTGGTACACCGAGGGGAAGAAGTTGAACTCCCCCCGTTCCAGGACCCCGCTGCCGATGACCCCGATGGTGACCACGATGAGGTTGTGCTGCGTCTTCTTGAGGGCGTTTATGGCGTGCTCGACCCTCCTGGTACCGGTGAGCTTCATGGCCTCCTCGTCATTGAGCACGAAGACGTCCACTTCCGGGGCCAGCTCAAGCAGCTGCCGCTTGTACTGCGGCAGGTACCACACGTGGGTGTTCAGGGAGATGAGGCCGTCGAACCTGTCCTTTAGGAACTCCACGAACTTCATCTGCTTGCTGGCCGCCATGGGGGCCAGGTGGAAGGCCCTGGCCTCGAGATACCTCCGCGGGATGTCCTTGGGCCTGATGTATTTTCCAACACCCAGGTCATAGGATTCGTAGGTGGCCCGGCCCTCATCGTCGTAGGCGATGGCGAAGGCGGTGGTCTTGCCGGCGACCTTCTTTATCCCGGCGGTATCCAGGCCCCACCGCCTGAGCGAGCGGAAGTCCTTCTCCTGGAAATCCTGGCCCACCCGGGACACTATCCCTGTCTCTGAGAAGATGTTGGATGCCAGGGCGGAATACACCGCGGCCCCTCCCAGCTGGGCCCTCTCCCTTCCCCCTATGGTGAGGGTATCAAGGCTGGTGTGACCTACCGTTACGACATCCATGAGAATCTGGTAATGTTTAAGTGGCAGGGGGTCTTA
>JAADFM010000050.1 GCA_013152845.1 Methanobacteriota archaeon
TAGGATACCCATTTGCGGACCGGCCTGCATCAAGGATGCTCCATGTCCAGGGGGAACAGCTTGTTGCCTATGCTGTAGAGGAACATGCACAGGGACAGGGCGCCGAATACGACGAATGCCTCGTACAGCGAGGGGGCATAGTGGAGCAGCCCTCCTGCAAGGGGGTCCACGGGTGGAAGCTGGCCGACGATGGTCCACTGGTACCTCAGGTTGTAGTTCCCCACCAGGAATATGAAAGATGCCAGGGTGACCCATTTGACGCTCCTCCCGGTCCAGGGCAGTATCAGTATCAGAAACGGGATGAGCTTGCTGCACCCGATGTTCAGGAGCCAGAAGGCCGCCGCATAGGGACCGCTCAGGAGTATCTCCCAGCCCCAGTAGGACTCGAGGTGGAGGCCGCTCATGGTGACCAGCCAGTCGAAATACAGGATGGCAAAGGCCAGAAGGAAGGCAAAGAGCTTCCTCAGCGGGCCGGTGATAAAGCCCTTCAACTCATCGGAGAGGGGCCGCCGGGTCAGAAAGTGGGTCATGACCACCACGAAGATGTTTATGGCAATCCCTGCACGCAGGCCCGAAATCAGGAAATTAAAGGGCAAAAAGGCACCGAACCATATGGCCCTGGACTCCATCCTCGAGAAGATGCTCCCGAGGGTGAAGTGGGCCGAGAGGGCGAATACGAGGGCGATGTATCCCAGGTAGACGGCGACCCTGATATCCCTGTCTATGGACTCCTTTGAATCGCTCTTGGTCCCGAGGGCATACAGGCGGTAGAAGGTGCTTTTTATCCCCTTTGTTACCTTGGAGAGCTTTACTGCCTCACCCCTTGTCAGGAACCAGAACTCGGTGATCTCGAAGAGAAGGTACATGAAATAGAAGGTGGACATCCACCACATGGAAGAGACGAGGTTGGGGGTCGTCACAAAATTGCCCATCCTCTCGAGGTGTCCCAGGTGGGCCATGAGGGGGATGTAACCACACAGAAGGGTGATAATCGCGACAAACGTCGCCCTGACACTGATAAGCCTGAAACCCTTGAACCGGAAGCTGTTGCCCAGGGTCGATACGATACAGCAACCCGTGCTCAGGACAACGAAGAACACGTAGGTCGGGATGAAGATTCCCCATGGTATCTCCGAGGTGGCTTCCAGGAGGGTGCCCTTGTAGACCAGGAAGAGGTAGAACCCATAGGCCCCCAGGGCAATGGGCACCAGGAGGAGGGAGAGCCACAGATAGAACAGTATGCTGGTTCTGGACTCGCCGTTCATTTCTTCTCACCTCCCTTTGGAACGAATTTTGCCACCGCTGCCATGGCGATGATGGTGGTTGAGACAATTCCCAGCGGGCCGATGGTAAAGATGTCCGGATACAGGGGTTTGGAAGTCGTGCTCACCCTGGGCAGGAGCCCCTGCTCTGTCGGGTCAACCGGGAGGACATAGATGACGTTCAATCCCCCCCGCTCCTCCAGGCCGTAGATGTGGGCGTCCGGATGCTCGGCCTTTATCTCCTTTGCCATGGAAATCATCTCCTCGCGCCGGCCGTAGTGGAGTGCGTTCCAGGGGCAGGTCTGGACGCATGCCGGGGCCATGCCTTTTTCGGTCAGGTCCCAGCACCCGGTGCATTTGGTGGAAATCCCCCTCTTGTGGTCGAACCTAGGCACACCGTAGGTGCAGGCGACGACGCAGTACTCGCAGCCGATGCAGTGGGAGGGGTCTATGTGAACGAACCCGGTCTTCGAGCGCTTTATGGCGCTTACCGGACAGGCGTTGAGGCAGGCCGCATCATGACAGTGCATGCAGGAGTACCTCATCTTGACCTCCTTCTCGTCTGCGGCACCCACCGAGACATAGAGATAGGTGGAAGGCGAGAGTTTGGTCTCGAAGGGGCGGGGCAGGCCGTTTCTCATCTTGCAGCCCTGCTGGCACAGCTCGCAGCCGGTACACTTGAACCCGTTGTAGAGGATGGAGTGGTGGTCCACGGCCTCGGCTGACACCCCCGGAATCCTGGATATCCCGGAGGCAACCCCGATGCTACCTACGGCTGCTTTCAAGAATGTCCTTCTGGAAAGCGGGGCGCCCATCCATCATCCCCCCTATTTTACCTTGAGCCGATAGTTCTTCCTGTTGTCCTTGGAAAAGACGTGGACGGTGCAGGCCAGGCACGGGTCGAAACTCCGTATGGTCCTTCCGATGTTTGTCAGAATCGGGTTCCCGTTTGAGTCGTCCGGCACCGGCACATCGATGAGCGCGGCCTCGAATGGTCCCCTCTGGCCCAGGTGGTCCCTGGGGGAGGCGTTCCATGACGTGGCAGCGATGATGTTGTAGAGGGCTATCTTGCGGTCCTTTATCGTGACCCAGTGGCCCAAGGCACCTCTCGGGGCTTCCCAGTTGCCGACCCCCCTCAACTCGCCGTCCTTCATGATGTTCGGGGAGTGGGGCAGGGCGGTGGGGGCCTTGGGCTCCAGCTCCATTATCCACTGGGGGACCCAGCCCTCTATGCCCAGGGACGGTGAACCCAGGAGCAGGAGGGTTTCCTGAATCCGGGCAATCACGCGGTTCAGGGTATTGGCGGCGGTATCAGAGGGATTCCCGTTCTCATCTATCCGGAGGTCCAGGGGGTTGCCGATGGTCTTGCGGTTGATTACAAGCCGGGCGAGGGGGCCCACCTCGAAGGGGAGCCATTCCCCGTTGAGTTTGTACCTGGTGGATTTGGCCCAGGAGTACTTCCCGTCTGGGTCCTGGGGCACTGGGTTGTCCATGTCAATGGCAGATACATCGGGTTTCGGGGTCGGCTCGTCTCCGATGTAGACAGGCTCGTCCTGGTTGCCCATGTCGGGGCTGTACCAGGAATGGGCGATGGTCTCCCCCACGTTCGCCTCGCTGTACCCGTGGTCGGCGCCCCCGCTGTAGACGCCGCCGGGCATGAGGAGGCCGCCGGGATTTTCGATGTCGTCAAAGAATCCGTAGGAGAGGAAGTCGTTCAGGCCCTGGCCGAAGGTGTGGGCCCCAAGCTCCTCGGTCATGATCTTGTAGAGGGTTACCACCGCAGGGACCAGGGTCTGGTCGACCCATGCCTGAACGCTCAGCACCCTGGTAAGGAGCTGGGCCGCGAGCTTGACGGTGATGGCCTGGGGGACCCCTCCGGGGACCCAGGAATGGTTGAACACGCCCCTGCCGCCCAGGAGGGCGAGGCACTGGTGCAGCTTCCTCTGCTGCGCCACCGCCTCCTTGTAGATTTTGCCTGTCAGGAAGTTGAAACCCTTCACGGTCTCGATGTAGCTGTTGGGCCAGCCGGACATATCGACCCCGTCCTGCTTCAGGAGGTTGTAGCTGTAATCAGGGCCTGCCAGGGCGATGGTGTGCAGCGCGTGGTCGTATATATACTCGATGCCGCACTCGAGGTTCCTGAGCATCTTGGCCCCCTCGGGTATCTGGTCTGTGAGCCCGAAGGCGTTTTCGATGGCCCTGGTGGAGGCCTGTCTGTGGACGGTGTGGCAGACCCCGCAGACCCGCGAGGTTATCACCGGGGCGTCCCTGGGGTCCCGGCCCAGGAGGATGTTCTCGATCCCCCGGAACATGGGTGCCACCGACCAAGCGTCTGTGACTCTCCCGTCCTCCACCGTCACCGTGATCTGGAGGGCACCTTCAAGCCTTGTCATGGGGTCCAGGGTAATGGTCTTTGCCGCCATCTTCACTCCTCCTCATTTTCCTTCTTGGCGGAATACGTGTATATCCCGCCCGCGATGGCAGTACCTGCTGCAATCCCGACCGTCAGCTCCTCGGCCCTCTCCTTTATTATCTCAGGCGGAATCGGGCCCTCGGGCGGTTTGGGCAGTCTCGTTATCTCTTCTGTTAATGGGACATAGAAGGCCTCGGACTTGCCGTCCGGGAAGCCCGGGTATGCGCAGCCCGTGCACGGCCCCCCGGACAGGTTGGGCCAGCTGACGCTTTCGGCCCGGCAGTTCCAGCCCCTCGAGGGACAGTCGTTGTAGGTCACCGGGCCCTTGCAGCCCAGGAGGAGGAAGCAGCCTGCGCCCTTTTCGTCGGGTGAGGTCGGGTAGGGGTCGTTGATGTTGCCGCTGTACTGGTTGAAACTTGTCAGAAACTCGCCCCTGTCAAAGAATCCCCTGAACTGGCACTGGTCGTGGATGAGCCTCCCATAGAATGCCTTGGGCCTGCCCAGGGAGTCCAGCTCGGGGATGTGCCCGAAGAGGACGTCCACCACCGTCAGGAAGAAGTGGTCCGGGTGCACCGGGCAGCTCGGCAGGTTCACCACCGCAGGGACGGGTTTGCCGCTCAGGTCCACCCCCATCATCGCGAGGGCGTCTCCAACGCCCACGGCCCCGGTGGGGTTCCGGTTTTCCTCCAGGCCGTAACTGGATTTTGACTCGTAGTTGTACTTCGGGGCGTGGCCCCTGGGGATGCCGCCGTAGGCCGCCGTGGTCCCGATGGCGATTATCACATCCGCGGCCTCCGCAGCCTCTTTGAGGAGGTCCTTGAAGGGCCTGCGCTTCTCGTGCCTGTAGTCCCAGTAGGTCTGGTATTTCCCGTCCTCGGCCATGGGGACCGAGCCCTCCACCGCCAGGACCTTGGGCCTCTTTTCCCCCTCGATGAAGTTCTCTATCTTTTCCGCCGCTGTCCTGCCGGTCTCGGGTGATATGGGTATCAGAAAGTCCAGGGAAACCCCGAGACTCACCGCGGTATAGAGGTCGGGGTCTGCCCCCTGCAGTAGGGATATTGCGCATCCCTCGCATGCTTGGCCGTCCAGGATAATGGCCTGGGACGATGTAAAGGCCTGGGTAAGCGCCTCTACAACCTCTGTCCGGTAATTGCCCATGACGGTGGAAGCACCGACAAAACCAGCCAGTTTCAAGAATCCCCTCCTAGAAACCTGCACCCTTCCTACAACCATGACACCATCCTCCTAGCGATAGTAATATCATTTGTGGTACTACCATTATTGTTTTTATTATTATAAATAATTATGTGCTCAGAACATATTTCACAGAAAAGGTTAAGTGTCTCTTCCCGACAGTTGTCATCATGTGTCTTGCCGTACCCGCCGAGGTCAGGGAGATAAACGGCCACGAGGCCCTGGTTGACTACGGCGGCGGCGTCACCCGGAGGGTC
>JAADFM010000051.1 GCA_013152845.1 Methanobacteriota archaeon
CATCCTTGAGGTAGTAGAGGGTGAAGCACTTGATGCATGCCGTGCGGTGGTACTTGCCCAGGCGCTGGTCCAGGCCCACGTTGAGGATGAATCTGCTGCCCCCCTTCCTCAGGATGGCCCTCTCCAGGCCCCTGAAGGACAGGTCATCCACCCTGACCCGGTTGAACTCCCTGCCCAGGCGGTGGGGCCAGGGGGAGTGGGCGTCGGAGTTGGACATGAATGTCAGGTCCGCCAGCTCGGGTATCATGTCCGCCATATCGGTATCGGCACTAAGACCCAGCTCCAGGAAGGCCACCTTGCCCAGGGACCTCCCGTAGCATTCGGCGAGGCTGTCGTACTCCTTGTAGACAGAGGTCCAGGGGACGAAGGCATGGGACGGGCCCAGGAGGCCGCCGACCTCCGCCACGTAGTCCAGGACCTCCTCACCGGTGAGGGTCAGATGGGGGCGCCCGTCCTTGTCGATGTCGCCTGAGAAGCGCCGGAAGCTCTCCCGGAGGGACTCGGCAGCGCTTATGGAGGGCAGGAGGATGAGGTGGTGCACCCGCCTGACATCCTCCACCTCGGTGGTCAGCACGAACTTGCACCCGTTCTTCTCGTATATCCCGTCGGAGTGCTCGGCCAGGCCCTTGATCTCATCCAGCCAGCCCGGGTGGAGGGCGTCCCCGGTACCCACCAGGGCCAGACCCTTGAGCCTGGCCTGTTTCGATATGGTCTCCAGCTCCATCCTGCCGGAAGTTGCGGCGGAATACCTCCCGTGGATGTGAAAATCGCAGTCGATATCAGGCATTGGAGTAGAAAGGATGGGCCCGGTACTTATCTTTTTTTATCCGATGTACCTCATCTGGTCGTCGGAAGGCTCACGCTGGACCATCCCCATGTCCTCCATCATCTTGCGCTCCATCTTCTGGGCCTCTGCCACCTTCATCTCCGTGGCCTTGGCCCTCTTCTGGAGCCTGGTCATGTCCACCTCGAGCTCCAGGAGGCGGGTGAGGACATCCAGGACCGCCTGGGCGGAATTCGGGTCGAGGTAATACCCCGACGTCTCCCCCATGAGGCAGATGCCGGGTATGCCCCTGACCTTGCCGATGCCCAGGAGGAGGCCCGAGATTCCGATGATCTGGCCCACGGATTCCCGCTCGACGATGACGTCCATCTCCTTGAGCCTGGGGATGTAGCTCCTGTCGGTTACCGCACCATAGACCTTGGGCTTGTCAACTATCCTCCCTATTCCCAGCCCGCCCAGGGTGTATATCTCCTGGACGCCGTACTTCATGCCCAGGTCCAGTATCTTCTCCGTCAGGTTGTACTGCCCCTCGGGGGTGGTGCTCTGGGTGTTGCCAGTAACGATGATGAGGTCCCGCTGGCCCTCTTCCTGGGCCTTCCAGTAGTAGAAGTCGTTCTTCATGGTCTGGATGAGGCCGCTCTTCTTGATGAGGACGTGGGGCGAGAAGGAGTTGAGGTGGAGGGTGGCGAACTTCTTGACCCCCAGCTCGGAGGCCAGGTGCCGGGCGGCAATCCTGCCCACGTGACCTATGCCGGGCAGGCCCTCTATCATGACCGGGGCATCCACATCGGGCTCTCGGAAGATGTCTATCTCGCCTATCATCTCTGCACCTCGAGTTTCAGTTTCCTCCGGTATGCCCCGTAGGGGTCCTCGGGGGAAAACCGGGCCGGGCGGGGGTTGGACGTCGGCCTCCCGCAGCTAGGGCATTGTTCCTTCAAGGTATAAATATTACACGCCTTGCAACGTTTCAGCATCATGCCTCTTCTTTGACTTCCCGCAGGAACTGGCCGCTTCCGCCCATCCCCTCGATGGCGGAGATGGCCACCTCAGACGTCCTCCTCAGGACGTCCTCTGCTATCTTGTAGTCCGGGGCTGTCACCTTCACCGAATACCTGGGTGAGCCCACGTACTTTATCTCCACTGCCACGTCGTTTTCCTTGACGCTCTCCCTGGCCTTCACCAGGGCCTTCTTGAGGGACTCCACGCCGTCGCTGGTGGGGCACCTCAGGTCCAGGTAGCCCTTTATGCTGACCTCGGGTACGCTGACGTTCTCGGTGATGACCTTGAGGAGGGCATCCCTCCATTCCTCCGGCACCCCGAGGCGCTTGAGCTCCTCCATCCCCTGGGCGGAGACCTCCTCCATGGCGGCATATATCTCCCCGAACTCCTCTTCCATCAAAAACCCCACGTCCTCGTAGGCGTCGTCGAGGGACTTGCCTATCTTCTTCGCCGCCAGTTCCAGGAGCTTCTCGGCCTTCTGGGCCCTCTTCCACTCCTGCATCTTGAGCTTCTTCTGCCCCTCCGCCACCCGCCTGATGGAGAGGTCGATGTGGCCCTTCCTGGGGTTGACCTTCATGACCTTGGCAACGGTCTTCTGGCCCTCCCTTACGAAATCGCGGATGTTCTTGATCCAGGTGGAGGCCACCTCGGAGATGTGGATGAACCCGTCCCTCCCCTTGTACTCGTCCAGCTTGGCGAATGCGCCGTGGTCGAATACCTTGGTCACGGTGCATATCACGAGGTCGTTTTCCTCTGGGAAATCCCTTCTCTTTTTTACCACTCACATCACTCCAAAACCGCAACGATTTTGGTGAGGATGGTGGCCTTCCCGCCCCCGCACTTCGCCAGGGTCTTGCCGCAGACGGCGCACTTGACGTTCATGGAGGCTGACCCGAACATCACCTGCTCGTTGCCGCAGTCCAGGCACTTGACCCGCAGGAACCTGCTCCTCGGTCTGGGGATGTCGAGCTTGGCACCCACGGCTCACCCCTCCAGTTCCAGGGTCTTGACCCTGAAGCCTTTCACGGTACGGGATTTCTTGCATTCCTTGCACTGGAGGACCAGGGCCACCTTCTTGGTGGGCTTTGCCCCCGAAGGCAGGGCCCTTGGGAACCCGCCGTATCCTGCCAGGACCCGCCGGAACTGCCTCTGGCCTGCCTTGAGCTCGGAGGCCTTCCTCTTCCTGGCCTTCTGGACCTGGTGCAGGGTGTGCCTGCGGCACTTGGGGCAGTAGGTCCTCTTCTCTTTAGGCATCTTCATTATCAAAACCTCAACAAAGGAGTGGCTGAAATTAGGATGACATCCCTTTATAAAGTTTACGTACTGCCGGGGTTGATGGGCTCGGCCGCTCCCCTGCCCAGGAGGACGGAGGCGTTCTTCTTGGGCATGGTCACCACGTCCTCGGCCTTGAAGGCCCCGTATATGCGGTTGTCTATCCCCGAGATGGGTGGCAGGTCCTCCAGTATCCGGACGGTGATGTACTCGATGTCGTCCCCCTCCTCCTTCTCTGGTGCGGCCCGGGGCCTGGCAGCGGGCTCTGGCTGCTCTGCCCTGCCCCCACCCGGCAGGAGGTCTCTTAGGACGTCCTTCCTGTACTTGTTGATAATCCCGCATATGCTCTTCAGCATCACCTCCTCCTCGGAGGTGAGGTTCTCGAGCTCGATTTCCTCACCGGACTTGGCATAGTAGAGGGCGTTGGTCACTATCTTGCGCTCCCGGATCTCGAAGATGTCGATGACGGTGTTCTTCAGGGTCTCCCTCTCTCCCAGCAGGACGGCCTGCCTCGACTTGTCCCCCGCGGCCTCCTCGATTCTCCTGTCAAACTCCCTGATGTAGCCCATGACCGCCCTGTAGAAATCCTTGCCGACGTTGGAGAGATAGGGCGACATCCTCTCCTTCCTGTGAATCTCCCGAAGCACCTTGATGTCCATCTCCATATGCCTATTACTATCAAATAAAAAACTATAAATAGTATTGCTAATCGCAAGGTTACAGGAGACAGAAATGGCAGATATAACCGAAGTGAGGATCTTTACGGGCGCTGCCCAGGGCAACCTCAGGGCCTATGCCACCGTGACCCTGGACGACTCCTATGTGGTCCACGGCCTGAAGGTCATGGAGGGCGAGAACGGCCTGTGGGTGAGCATGCCCGCCCAGAGGACCAGGAAGGGGGAGTTCAAGGACGTCTTCCATCCTGTGACCAAGGAGGCCCGGGCGGCCCTGGTGGATGCGGTACTCTCCAAGTACGAGGAGGTCTCCCAGGGGCAGGGGGACTCCGTGGAGCCCGCCCAGGACGTCCAGGAAGAGAGGGTCGAATAACCTTACTCCTTTTCGACAAACCCGGGCACTGCATCCCTTAGCGGGTCGAATTTCGTGATGTCCCTGACCCAGACGCATTTCATGCTGACCTTGGAGTGGAGGCTGGAGGGGAGGCGGAGGATGCGCTTGACGTCCACTGTGACCTTGGCGTCCAGGAAGCTTGCTATCTGGACCGCCGCCCGCTCGAGGAACCTGCCGTGGGCCGCTTTCGTGATTCCTCTGAGAATCCGGTCCTCCCCGGCCTCCAGCTCGCGGATGATGTCCTCCCTGTGCTCGATGATGTCATTGGCCTTGGCCGCACTGATGCCGAAGCCGCGCAGGTCCTTTATCTCCGCATACTGGATGATGTCGGCCAGCCGGCTCTTGAAGATGCCGGTATAGCCCCCCCTCTGGATGGTCTGGTCCCGGCCGGCCTTCCTCCTGCTCTGGTCCACCACGGGCACGTTGCCCCGGACGTAGTCCAGGATGGAGGCCCTCAATGGGTCCCCCTCGGGCACGACGTCCCCGTCAAGGATGCGGATGTGGTAGCCCCTGCCGGAGTAGACGTAGTTGATATCCTCAAGGCACAGCTCCTCCTTCAGCGTCCTGTCCAGCTTGATGACCAGCTGGCGTGCCCGCTCCAGGCAGACCCGGCAGACCTCCCCCTCGCCGCAGCAGTTCTTCACAGGCAGGTCCTTGGCGTCGATGTCGAAGATGAGCTCGGCCTTCTCCCAGCCCTTGCGGGCCGCCGGGTTCTTGTAGAGGGAGACACTGGAGTAGGCGGCGAAGGGCGCCCGGTCCTTCAGGTAGGTCTCCAGGGCCTCCGGGGTGGTGAAGACGTTGTACCTGTCCCTGGGTCCCTGGCCGTCGTGGTCGAAGCCGAACTCCCGCCGGGAGAGGGTGTCCAGGATGAACCCGGGGACCTCGTCCACGGACCACTCCTCGCGGTAGTACCGGCGGCGCTCCTCGATGGTGGCGGGGCGGAAGGGGAC
>JAADFM010000052.1 GCA_013152845.1 Methanobacteriota archaeon
TTAACCTGGTCATCACCGGTGTAAACGATGACAGGGAATGCCTCGACTGGATAATCGAGCGGCATCTTGAGGAAGTTGGACCGGAAACACCTCTCCACTTCACCAGATACCATCCTGCCTACAGGTTCACCGAGCCCACCACCAAGGTGGAGACCCTGGAGCTGGCATATGAGATGGCCAGGGAGGCAGGCGTTCTCTATCCCTACATCGGAAACGTCCCGGGACACCGCTACGAAAACACTTACTGCGCGGGCTGCGGCCGGGTGCTGATAGAGAGGATGGGGTTCACTGTGTTGAGGAATCATATCAGGGATAAGACGTGCCCCCACTGCGGTGAGGGTATCCGCTAGGCCTTCTCAAGCCCCCATCATGAAAGCAGGTGCACGTTCCCTATCCTGACATTCTCCAGGTATTTCCTGGCAACGGCAAGGCACTCCTCGGCCTGCTTCCTCGAAGTGGCGGGCATATCGGCCATCAGGTACTGGGGGTGGAATGCCAGAAGGGAGTAGGGGATTGACGGGTCCAACCCGGCGATGAATCTGGCGATTTTTTCCACCTCTACTGCATCCACGTATCCGGGGACCAGCAGGGTGCTGGCTATGAGGAAGGGGGGCTCCCTTCTCTGCCGGCCGTATTCTGCCAGCCACTGGAAGTTTTCCAGGGTCTGCCGGTTGGTGACCCCGGTGAGGGCCATGTTGAGGTTTTCGTCCCATGCCTTGAGGTCGAACTTTATCAGGCCCCCGGTTTCCATGGAGAGGGCCGCCGCCTTCTTCAGCAGGGGGCGGGACATGGAGCCGTTGGTCTCGAAGCATATCCTCAAGATTTTCCCGCCAGCCATCTCCAGGGCGAGCTCGCTGGTCCTTATGGCATGTGCCATCTGGGGTGCGGGGTCCCCGCCGAAATAGCAGATGCAGGAGGTCTTATCGTCAACCTTATCTGCCAGTTCTTCTGCACTCATCACAGGACCCAGAGCCCTGCTCTGCCGGCGGTAATGCCAGTTCTGGCAAAAGAGGCAGTCAAAGGAGCAGGAGCCGTAGAAGACCGCCAGGTTTTTGTACCCGTATTCCGGGCCTTTCCGGGCGTTGGAATATTCCGGATACCCCGCCCCGGTGCCTCCCGGACAGCACCAGGCGCCAACGCAGTTGGTGGGCAGGGGGTCGTAGTACCACTCCACTATCCCCCTTTCAGGGGTTCCTGCCAGGTGGACGAGTTTCCCATCCCGATTGGTCCGCAGGCCGCAGCAGCCCTTTCCTCCCGGGGGTATCCTGCAGTCGTTGACGCAGAGGCCGCACCTCGCCCCATCTGGGTCCCGGGGCACCTCCGCGGGAAGGCCGAACCGTTCCCTGCTTCTGGCATGGGCCCTTCTGACTTGGCCGGAACCCTCCCCTTTTCTGATGCACTCACCACAGACACCGAGAGCCCGGGAGACCAAGGGCGAGGACCGCCCGCAGACGTCGCATCGGGCCTCTCCTGCCCCTGGCATGTCTGGGAATCTGGTCATGTATAAATGAGAGAAAAGTAACGATTTACTCCCTGATTAACCCGGGGTCACCGAAAAACATATAAATAACCGTGCTAAACATTAGCATACCTATGGGGGACAGAGGCTCTTTTTCTCACCCCATAGGCCCCTTCCCTACATGAACTTTTTATGTAAAAAATTTCACAAAAAACCCGCATCCGTCCTTCCAGATTATTCGAATTCCAACAGGCTTGCCTGCTTCTCCTGGCCGGCCTGCCTCCTCAGCCTCTCGGCGGTGATTTCCTCGGCCCGCTCCATGACCCTGTCCACCACGGCATCCCTCGCAAAGAGGGCCACCTCCTCCCGCTCAAGCTCGAGCTCCGATGCGATTCTTGCCCCCATCTCCGGGTGGTTCATCAGCACATCGAAAAACGGGGCGAACTCCCGGCTGAAGCGCCTCCTTGAGCCGAAGCACTTCCTTGCGAACTTGCCCGCGAAGGCCTCCATGAGGTTGCGGTCCTTCCGGGTCCTGGCAAAGGCCGCAAATGTCTGGGGCGGGCGGTACCTCTGGAACTTCACGTACTTCTTCTCCTTGGCCAGGGCCACCCCCGGGCCCATGAGGTCGGTGGCGTACCCCAGGAGTGTCCAGTCCTGCCTGCGCATGATCCTCCCCATGAAGACGTCCGCCCTGGATAGGCGGTCGTATGCCAGGGCCAGCTCCTCCGGGCGCTCGTACTCCAGGGCCACGTTCTCCACCAGCCACTTGAGGAGGGTGTCCGGGTCCTCGCCGGCGTCCCAGACGGCCTCCCGGGCCCTCTCAAGGGACTCGGTCTTGAGTATCCTGACCAGGGTATCGAATATCCGGACCTCGGCGTCCCTCATCTTCAGGCCGGCGACATCCGATATCTTCAGGGTAGCCTTGCCTTCCGCAACGGCCTGGAGGTCGTTGATGGCGGAACGCAGGTCGCCGGCTGCGTTTGTGGCGATGATGTTGAGGGCCTTTTCGTCGGCCCGGATGCCCTCCCTGGCCGATATCTCCTTGAGGACCCGGAATATGGTCCTCTTGTTTATCTTCTTGAACTGGACCATCAGGGTCTTGGACCTGAACCCCCTGTCAAGGCGGTAGGGGTCGTTGGCTATGAGGAGGATGGGCTGTCGGGACTCATCTATCAGTTTCTTCAGGGCCGCCATGCCCCCCCTGTCCTTTGTACCGTGGATGCCGTCCACCTCGTCGATGATGATAATCCTCCTCCTGGAGCTCGGTGCCAGGGTCCCTGAAGAGGTCGCCGCCCCCACCACCCGGTGCATCACGGCCTGGGTCCGGGAATCCGAGGCATTGAGCTCTATCCGGTCGTAGTTCAGCTCGTTGGCGATGGCATGGGCGGCGGAACTCTTGCCCGTGCCGGGGGGGCCGTAGAGGAGGAGTGCCCTCTTGCCGGGGACCCCCGCCTTCCACTGGTCTATCCAGTCCATTATCTCCTTCTTGGAGGTGATGTTGCCTGCTATGTCCTTGACCCTCCGCGGCCTGTATTTCTCAACCCAGGTCTCCATCGGTTATCCCTGTGCCGGCCTCGTATAAATACATGTCCTCACCAGGGCCGATTTGACCACAAAATCGGGACTGGATGATAACCTTTATATGCTTTGAAACCCTATTGTCTGGCAGGTAAAGAAATAACCGGATTTTCATTGACTATTTAGGGCTGAATTAGGTGAAAGAGGAAAACGATTACAAGGCGGAACAGATAGAGGTTTTAGAGGGTCTCGAACCTGTCAGAAAGAGGCCCAGCATGTACATCGGGAGCACCGATGCCAGGGGACTCCATCACCTGGTCTATGAGGTGGTGGACAACTCCATCGACGAGGCCCTGGCAGGGTACTGCACCACCATAGCCGTCACCATCCACCTGGACGGGAGTGTGACCGTGGAGGACGACGGGCGGGGTATCCCGGTGGAGCACCACGAGAAGTACGGGAAGTCCGCCCTGGAGATGGTCATGACCATGCTCCATGCAGGGGGAAAGTTCGACCACAAGATATACAAGGTCTCGGGCGGGCTCCACGGCGTGGGTGTGTCGGTGGTCAACGCCCTCTCGGAATGGCTGGAGGTGGAGGTGAAAAGGGACGGGAAGGTCTATGTCCAGAGGTACGAGAGGGGAAAGCCGGTGACCGAGGTCACCGCCATCGCCGAGGCCGAGGATACCGGGACCAAGGTCAGGTTCAAGCCCGACGAGGATATCTTCGAGGACATCTCCTTCAGGTACGAGACCCTGGCAGCAAGGCTGAGGGAACTGGCCTTCCTCAACCAGGGCATAACCATCAGACTAACCGACGAGAATACCAACCGGTCGGAGGAGTTCTCCTACGCCGGCGGCATCGTTGAGTTCGTGGAGTTTTTGAACAAGAACAAGACCCCACTCCACGAGAGGCCCATCTACTTCTCCAAGGAGAAGGACGGCACCCAGGTGGAGATTGCCATGCAGTACAACGACTCCTACAAGGAGAACATCCATGCCTTCGCCAACAACATAAACACCCGCGAGGGAGGAACCCACCTCATCGGGTTCAAGGCCGCCCTGACCCGCTCCATCAACGAGTACATCAGGAAGAACAACATAAAGGCAGGGGTCGCCCTCTCAGGCGAGGACATCAGGGAGGGCCTGACCGCTGTGATAAGCGTGAAACTCACCGACCCCCAGTTCGAGGGCCAGACAAAGACAAAGCTTGGCAACAGCGAGATCAAGGGCATCGTGGAGTCACTGGTGGGGGAGGGCCTCTCCGAGTTCCTGGAGGAGAACCCCCAGGTGGCAAAAAACATCATCGAGAAGGCGGCCAACGCCGCCGAGGCAAGACTTGCCGCCCGCAAGGCCCGGGAGCTCACAAGGCGCAAGACCGCCCTGGAGTCCAGCTCCCTGCCTGGGAAGCTGGCGGACTGCCAGGAGCGCGACCCTGCCAAAAGCGAGCTCTATATCGTGGAGGGTGACTCGGCCGGGGGCTCGGCCAAGCAGGGCCGGGACCGCAGGTTCCAGGCCATCCTGCCTCTGAGGGGCAAGATACTCAACGTGGAGAAGGCCCGGCTGGACAAGATACTGAAGAACGCCGAAATCCGGGCCATGATTACCGCCATCGGGGCCGGAATCGACGAGGACTTCGACATCGAGAAGGTCAGGTACCACAAGATCATCATCATGACCGACGCAGACGTGGACGGGGCCCATATCCGGACCCTGCTTTTGACCTTCTTCTTCCGGCACATGAGGGAGCTCATAGAGAGGGGCTACATCTACATCGCCCTGCCACCCCTCTACCGGGTGAAGAAGGGCAAGACCGAGTACTACTGCTACAGCGAGCAGGAGCTGGAGGCCAGGGTGGACGAGTTCGGGCGCACCGGGTACACGGTACAGCGCTACAAGGGCCTGGGGGAGATGAACCCCGACCAGCTGTGGGAGACCACCATGGACCCAAAGAGGCGCACCGTGAACCAGGTGACCCTGGAGGACGCCATCGAGGCCGACCGCATCTTCACCATCCTCATGGGGGACAAGGTGGAGCCCCTCATCGAGGCCCATGCCAGAGAGGTCACTACCCTTGATGTATAGGTGATTCCATGGCAGAGGACGTCGAGGGCGCAAGACGGGTCATCCCGGTGAAAATCGAGGACGAGATGAAGCGGTCCTACATAGACTACGCCATGTCCGTCATCGTGGGCCGGGCCCTGCCCGATGTGCGCGACGGGCTCAAGCCCGTCCACCGCCGCATCCTCTATGCCATGCACGACATGGGCATCCGGTCCCGGAGTCCCTACAAGAAGTGCGCCCGCATCGTGGGGGAGGTCCTGGGCAAGTACCATCCTCACGGTGACATGGCGGTCTACGACGCCCTGGTGCGCATGGCCCAGGACTTCAACCTGCGCTACCCCCTCATCGACGGCCAGGGCAACTTCGGGTCCATCGACGGGGACTCGGCTGCGGCCATGAGGTACACCGAGGCCCGGCTTGCCCGCATCGCCGAGGAGATGCTCCAGGACATCGACAAGGATACCGTGGATTTCCTGCCCAACTTCGACGACTCACTCCAGGAGCCCGAGGTCCTGCCCGCCAAACTCCCCAACCTCCTCATCAACGGGGCCTCGGGTATTGCCGTGGGCATGGCCACCAACATCCCGCCCCACAACCTGGTCGAGGTGGTGGACGCCACCATCAGGGTCATCGACGAGCCGGAGGTGGAGGTCCCGGAGCTCATGGAGGTCATAAAAGGCCCCGACTTCCCCACCGGGGGCATCATCTACGGCAGGTGGGGGATAATGAACGCCTACGTCACCGGGCGGGGCAGTGTGAAGGTCCGGGCCAGGGCCGAGATGGAAGAGGTCAAGGGGAGGGACCGCATCATCGTCACGGAGCTGCCCTACCAGGTGAACAAGGCCCGCCTCATCGAGTCCATCGCCGAGCTGGTAAAGGACAAGAGAATCGAGGGCATCGCCGACCTGAGGGACGAGTCCGACCGGGAGGGGATGCGGGTGGTCATCGAGCTCAAGAAGGGGGCGGTGCCCGAAATCGTACTCAACCAGCTCTTCAAACACACGCAGATGGAGACCAGCTTCGGCATCATAAACCTGGCCCTGGTGGACGGCGAGCCCAAGGTCCTGGGCCTCAAGGAGACCATCCAGTGCTACATCGACCACCGCAGGGAGGTGGTCAGGCGCAGGACCCAGTTCGAGCTGGACAGGGCCGAGAAGAGGGCCCATATCCTGGAAGGGCTCCTCACCGCCCTGGACAACATCGATGCGGTCATAAAACTCATCCGGGGCTCCAAGACCGTGGACCAGGCAAGGGAGGGGCTTATAGAGAACTTCGAGCTCACCAAGGAGCAGGCCCAGGCCATCCTGGACATGCGCCTCCAGAAGCTCACGGGCCTCGAGCGGGAGAAGATCGAAGAGGAGCACAGGTCCCTGAAGGAGAAGATAGCCTGGTACAGGGAGGTCCTGGCCGACGAGGGGAAGGTCCTGGCCATCATCAAGGAGGAGCTGCAGGAGCTCAAGGAGACCTACGGGGACGGGCGCAGGACCGAAATCGTGGATGCCGAGGCCGAGCTGGACATGGAGGACCTCATCGCGGAGGAGGACATGGTGGTCATAATCACCAGGGAGGGCTACATCAAGCGGGTGCCCGTGGACGTCTACAGGTCCCAGGGGAGGGGGGGCAAGGGCATCATCGGCATGGAGACCAAGGAGGGGGACACCGTGGAGAACATCTTCATCGCCTCCACCCACGACTACATGCTCTTCTTCACCAACCAGGGGCGGGTACACTGGCTGAAGGTCTACCGGATACCGGAGTCGGGCCGGTACTCCCGGGGCAAGGCCATCGTCAACCTCCTGGAGGTGGGGGAAGGGGAGAGGATTACGGCCTCATTTGCCATAAAGGAGTTCACCGAGGGATACTACCTGATGATGGCCACGAGGTTCGGGAAGGTCAAGAAGACCGAGCTCACGGCCTATTCCAGGCCGCGCCGGGGGGGTATCATCGCCATCGGGCTCCAGGAAGGTGATGAACTCATAAAGGTGGTCATGACCAACGGCCGCAGGGAGGTGGTTCTGGCCACAAAGGAGGGCAAGGCCATCAAGTTCCACGAGGAGGACGTAAGGCCAATGGGGAGGCCGGCCATGGGGGTCAGGGGCATCAGGCTTAAAGGGGAGGACGAGGTGGTCGGGATGGTCCTGGCCCAGGAGGACGAGAGCCTCCTCACCGTGACCGAGAACGGATTCGGGAAGAGGACACCCTTCTCGGAATACCCCCTCCAGAGGAGGGGTGGGCAGGGGGTAATAAATATAAAGACCACCAAGAGAAATGGTAAGGTCGTGGGCATCGTGACCGTGGCCAGGGACGGCGAGGTCATGTTCACCAGCTCCAGAGGAATCGTCATCAGGGTGCCGGTGAGGGACATCTCCGTCATCGGGAGGAATACCCAGGGGGTGACCCTCATGAGGCTCCAGGAGGGCGACCGGGTGGTGGGCGTTGCCCGGGTGACCAAGGAGGACGACCATGATTGAGGCCGAAGTCGAGGTCAGGCACCGGAAGAAGAGGCTGACCAGGGACGTGCTGAAGTGGGAGGAGTGCTACGAACGCTTCAGGGACAGGTTCGACGAACTGGAGAACTACGAGAGGAGGATAAGGACCCTGGAAAAGGAGCTGGAGCGCCGGAGCATGGTTTTCGGGGTCTTCAAAAAGGAGAGGTATTGGCTCTTGGGTGCCACGGCCCTGTTTGTCGTGGCTTCCTATCTCTTCACCGCCATGGTGGTAATAAGGCTTGGCGAACCCTGGCTGTTCTTCCTGGCAGGTCTCCTCATAGGTATATGCGGGGCCGCCCTTCTCAATATCTGGATAGAAATACAGAGGGGAGTGGTTTGAGGGGCTTCAGGTCGAGGCCCCTATCTTGAATATCTTGGTGCCGCATTCCGGGCAAACGCCCTGGACGGCGGGCTTGCCGTTCTTCATCGTGATGTTCTTTGCATCCTTGATTTCCCTCTTTGCCCTGCACTTCACACAGTATCCTTCTACCATAATCACACCTCATTTTTCCCTCTACATCTACCTCAACCCATAAAAATCTTCTGATTCGCTCCAGTTGAACTTTTTTTCAGCCCAGTACAAAAACATTTATATACGTTGGGTGTACCAGATATATATGAAGGGGAAGGTGATCCTTACACCTCCAACCTGCCTACCTCCTCCCATACACCCCCTTCCCCTTCCCTCTCTTTCTGCCCGTAAGTAATATATGTGCGGGTCCTTCAATGGAAGGTATTGATGAGCCCTGATTGGATCTACCGCTGCCTTGTATTATCCCTGTTTCTGGGCAGTTCAGGCTGCATCATCGGGGCCGGGGACCACAGTATCAACCTGGAGACCGAGGTCATCCCCAGCAAGGTCTCCCTGGAGGCCCCGGAGCCCATCTACATCCTGGCCCATGCCAAGAACATCGGCACCTCGGCAGAGACCATCTCCGCAGACGTGATTAAGACCGAGGGGCTGAGTGTGCTAAAGCCGGAGAAGACCGAGTTCGTCCTCAAACCCGACGAGAGCAGGACCATCACCTTCACCGCCACCCTCACCGAGAACGCCGTCCCTGGAGACTACATCATCGACATCCAGATACGGACCAAGAGCGGGGACCTGGTCTGGGACCGGGCGCGCCTGCGGGTGGTGGAGAAGAAGGGCCTCCTCTAGAGCCTCTCCTTTTCCATGGCATCAAGGCCCATCTCTATCAAATCCCCGACCTCCAGGGCCTCTTCCACCTTTTCCACGTATACCGGGTCCGCCCGGGTCTCCGGGTGTTTGGGCACAAAGAGGGTGCAGCAGTCCTCGTGGGGCAGGACCGAGATGTCATAGGTCCCGATATCCCGGGCCTTCTGGATGATCTCCTCCTTGTCCTGGCCGATGAGGGGCCGGAAGACCGGCATGGCCGCCGCCTTCTCGATTGCTACCAGGTTCTCCAGGGTCTGGGATGCCACTTGGCCCAGGCTCTCCCCGGTGATGAGGGCCTTGGCTCCCACCTGCTCTGCCACCCTCTCCCCCAGGCGCAACATCATCCGGCGGTAGAGGACCATCCTCAGCCCTCCCGGCGTCCGGGTCCATATCCTCTTCTGGATATCTCCTAGGGGAATGGTGTAGAGCTCAGAGGGGCCCTGGTACTCCGAGAGGACCTTCACGATCTCCCGGACCTTTTCCACCGAGGCCCTGCTGGTGATGGGGAAGCTGTGGAAGTGGAGGAAGGTGAGCTTGAGGCCCCGCTTCATCATCATGTAGGCGGCCACCGGGGAGTCTATGCCACCTGAGATGAGGGCCAGGGCCCTGCCAGAGACCCCCGTGGGCAGCCCCCCGGGGCCCTGGACCCTTTTGGAGTAGACGTATGCATCCCTGTCCACCACTTCGATGAAGACGGTCAGCTCAGGATCTTTGAGAACCACCTTCTTGCCGGTCCCTTTCTGGACGGCGGCTCCCACCATGCGGTTGACCTCTAGAGAGGTGTGCCCGAAGGCCTTGTTGGACCTTTTGGTCTGGATGCGGAAGGATGCGGAGTCGTGCCTGCTGGCCTCGGCTAGGGCCGCCTGTTTTATCTCTTCCAAGTCCTGAAGGCACTTCTTTGCAGGGGCGAAGTACTGGATTCCGAAGATCTTCCGGAGGGCCTCCTCGATGCCTTCTGCGTCCGCTCCCTCCCCCAGCTCCACCACAATCCTGCCGTAGGCACGCCTGACCCTCCCTGCACCGAGGCCCTGGAGAGACCTCCTGATGTTCTCTGCCAAGCGCTTCTCGAAGATGGGGCGGTTCCCGCCTTTAAGGGCGATTTCGTGGTAGTGGACGACGAAGACGTCATGGCTGGCCATCGTAGCTCCATCTTTTAAGGAATATTTTTAAATAGTTATCTTATAATACCTGTTTGTCCCCAGGGGGCCCGTGGCGCAGCTGGTTAGCGCGTTCGGCTGATAACCGGAAGGTCCGGGGTTCGAATCCCCGCGGGCCCATTTGG
>JAADFM010000053.1 GCA_013152845.1 Methanobacteriota archaeon
TGCGGGGGAAGGGATTCGAACCCTCGCAGCGACTGACGCACCAGGTCCTAAGCCTGGCTCCTTTGACCGCTCGGACACCCCCGCAGTGCTTGCGCTAATCTGGGAATAGGTTGATAAAAAAGGTTTGCATGGAAGGGTCTTCAGCGGTTCCTTATCTTTGCCCTTCTGCGTCTCTCTTTAAGCCTCTTCTTTCTGGTCTTCCACCTGCACTTACCGCGCTTCTTCCATTTCCTCGACGAATGTTTTCCAGCCAAACATTTACCTCCATTGGGTAAAACCAGGATTAGGCCTTCTGCATTTTAAGTATAAAAACCTTTAGCCCGGTATCTGGGCCTGAATCCAACCATGAAGCGCGGTATAACATCCCAAAACAATTTCAAATCAGGGCCCTCTTCACCGCCTCCAAGGGTGCATCAGTCTTTATGGCCACCGGGTTGAAGTGGGTCCGGGATACCCTGTACCCAGACAGAGCCCGGATAATCTCCTCCATGGACCTTACCTCCACGCCCTCCAGCTTGGCGAGCCTGTGGGTATCGTAATAGAAGGGCTCGGCGAGCTCCCCTGCAATGGTCTCCATGAGGCGGACCAGCCTCCTGCTCCCGATATACTCCGCCTCCCTCAGCACCGCCCGTGCAAACCCCGCCTCCTTTATCCCCCCGAGCCAGAGTGGGCCGGCGGTCTCCATCCTCCTGCCGCAGCGGCACGTCCTCCGGGAAGGGAAGAAACCCCTCTCATGGGAATGGGCCAGACATCTGCGGCAGTAATAGACATAGCCCAGCTTCTCAAGGCACGCCTTCGCCCTCTCCTTGCCATTTCCAACCCTCACGAACGCCCGGAAGTAGTGGTCGCTGGAATGGGAGAGGACGCACCGTATGGACCTCGCGTACCTGGCTGCGGCCCTGGCAACGTACCCCACAAGTATCCTAAGACCCACCTCGTGGCAGAACTCCGACCTCAGCGGGATTGCGCCGTACTTCCTGTAGCAGGACTTTGGATAGACGCCGCACAGGGGTGCGGTATCGGTGGCCGTAACCCCCAGGTACCCCCCGGTCTTGACCGACATCAGGGCATTGTCGAGGAAGGGCACCGGGGTGCCGAAGGGGTCTATATCTATGAACTCGAAATCCCGGTGCACCTCCTGGAGGAGGAGGTTGGCGTTCTTCCCGGTTATGGTGACCTTTGTGGCCATCCGGTTCCTCCTGGCGTTCTCCCTGATGGCCGCCACCGCCTCCGAGCTGGCGTCGTTGAGGTGGACCCGGGCGCCCGCCTCCCTGGCCACCCTGAGGCCCTTGGCGCCGCTACCTGCCAGGAGGTCCAGGAACCCCACCTCCCCCTCACTTTCCCGCACGGCCCTGACCACGGCACAGGTTACGTCCCGGTTCAGCTTCATCCTGGGGTTGAAGAAGACCGGGGGCCTCCTCCCGCCCCTCCTCTCCGGCACCAGGAGGACGGTCCTGCCCTGTTATCTCCTTCCACATCATCCCAGGTCGTCGGCGAGTTTGCCTCCTATGGCCCAGTCGGACCTGGCCACGTCATAGAAGACCACATGGACCTGGTCCGGAGTGGTCTTTGCGATATCCACCACGGCATCGGTGATGGCCTTGGCAAGGGCGGCCTTCTGCTCCCTTGTGCGTCCCTCCCACATCTCAACGGTCACTACCGGCATCCTTTCCACCTCGCTTTTTTATCTTCAGGACAATCTTGCGCAGTATGACCAATAAAACTATCGCCCCAAGACCTGCCCCCAGATACTCCCAGTCCCTGGACTCCACGTGGGTCACCTGGATGAAGCTGGCCTTGGTGTCGGTGTACTCTGTGGAATCCTCCTTCCACTGGATGATCACGTCCACGGGATAGGGCTGGGTATCGGCGTCGGAGTCCACGTCCACATGGAAGACCATCTCCTTTGCCTCCCCCGGCTCCAGGCTGCCCACGTAGTACTCGTTCCCGGTCGGGGTGAAGGGGTAGGTGGCCTTGAGGATGGCCTTGACCTCCTCGGCAGCCCTTGTACCGGTGTTCTCCAGGACGAAGGTAATCCGGTTCTCGTTTGTACCTGAATCCACGGAATTGGCCCCGGGCGCTACCTTGAAATCGGCCTTCTCCTCCACCACGAGGTTAATGGATGTCTCCTGGCTCACCCGCTCACCCTCGGGGGTCTCGTACATCACCGTCACCGGCAGGCTGTACTCCCCGGCCGGGGCACTGTCGTCAACATCCAGCTTCACCGATGCCCTCCCTGCGTCCTGGGGCAGGACATCCCCCACATAGAAGCCGGTGGAATACCAGAGGACGTCCACGTAGTCAGCGGAGCGGGTGAACAGTAGGAGGTTCTCGGCCTTCTCTGTGCCCATGTTGACCACGCTCAGGTCCAGTCTGGCCAGGTCGCCTGCCTTTATCTTCACGGGGTCGGATTTGGTCACAAAGACCGATATCCTGGGGGTCCCGCGCACGGATATCTTGAGTGGGATGACCTCTGTGTACCTGTTATATCCGCCGCTCATGCCCACGCTGTCCCTGTAGGTCCTGTAGGTCACCACCACGTTCAACGGGTATATCCCTGCCTTGGCATCCTCGTCCACCTGGAGGTCGAATGACAGCCTCTGACTGCGCTTCCAGGGCTCCACGTAGTGGAGGTTCAGGATGAACTGGGCCTCGGTGGGGCTCTTCTCGAGGAAGGGGAAGCCCCCGTCCAGGTAGACGTATATCTCCTTCATCTGCTGGTACCAGGCGTTCTCCAGCTTGAAGGAGAGCTGGAAATGGTCACCGGCGGTGAGGTTCTCGGGTATCTCGATATCCTTCAGGACCACCGTCCCGGACTGGGCCCAGGCGGCGGCAGGCACCATGACGAAAATCACAAGCGAAATCCACAACAATCTCTTCATTCTCCATACCTCCTAATCTATGGTCCTCTTGAATGCGAGGCTCCCCATGGCGAACATGACCACTGAGAAGCTGATGAGTATCAGGAAGTCCAGGGCCAGGATGTCCCAGACGATTCCCCGCAGCATCACCGCCCTGACCGCATCGGTGGCATAGGTGAGGGGGTTCACCGTGGCCACGACCCTCATCCAGCCCGGCATGCTCTCCAGGGGATACAACCCGCCGGAGAGGAACCACATGGGCATGACGATGACCTGCATCATCACCATGAACTGCTCCAGGGTCTTGGAGCGGGCCCCGATGGCCGTGGACATGCCGATGAACCCGAAGCCTGCTATGAACATGAGGAGGACTATCAGGAGGACGCCCAGGGCCCCTGATTCCAGTTCCACCCCCATGAGCATGGCGATGATGAGGGCCACTATCCCCGAGGCGATGGACTGCATGACCCCTGCGATGATCTTGCCCAGGATGATGGCGTCCTTGGTTATGGGGGCCGCCATGAGCATCCTTAAGGTCCCGAACTCCCTGTCCACGATGACCCCCAGGCCCCCCGAGAACATGGCCGAGAACATGATGGTCATCATCACCACTCCCGGGGCCAGGAAGTCCAGGTACTCGATACCCCGGCCGAAGACCGTGTTCTTCTCCATGACCACCGGGTCCACGACCTCGGCCGGCCCGCCCCCTGCCGGGCGGCGCTCCAGGACCACCCTGTCCGAATAGACCCCGGCCGCATCATAGACGTGGGCGATGAGAGCCGAGGATATCTGCGGGGAGGTCTCGTCGGTGGACAGCTGGACCCTGCCCTGGCCCCCATCCCCGATGGCCTGGCTGAAGCCCGGGGGGATGAATATGACACCATAGACCTCCTTGCGGGTGAGCATCCTGAAGGCGGTGGCATAGTTGGTGGTCTTCCTGATTTCCAGGACCTCCTTCTTGTTCAGCTCCTGGACCAGGCCCTGGGCGTGGGCCCCGAAATCCTCCTGGACCAGGGCCACCGGGATGTGCTCCACGGTGCCGCCGAAGGCCGTGCCGAAGATGACTATCCACAGCAGGGGGAACACCAGGGCGCGGATGACCGGGACCACCGGGCTCTTGAACCATATCAGCATGTCCTTCTTGAATATGATATAGGTCTCCCTGACAACCCTCATCATCGAAGCCTCCTGAGGACCGCCCTGGTCACGTTCTCTGCCGCCTGCTCCCTGATGGCCCGGCCGGTGTAGTGGATGAAGACGTCCTCCAGGGTGGGCTCCCTCACCGAGAGGGAATCGATGGTCACCCCGGTCTCTTCTGCAATCCTGACCAGCTTCATAAGGGACAGTTCCGCCCTGTTGGCGGCTATCCTGAGGTGGCCGGGCTCATGGGACCTGACCTCCCAGCCGCACCCCTCCTGCACCTCCCTCACAAAGGCCTCCCCGTCCCCGGTGAAGCCTATATCCACCAGGTCCCCGGCCCCTATCTTGTTCTTGAGGTTCTCGGGCGTGTCCAGGTCCAGGAGCCTGCCGAAGTCCATGATGCCGATGCGGTGGCAGAGGTAGTCGGCCTCGTCCATGTAGTGGGTGGTGAGGAAGATGGTGACCCCCTCCTCCTTGTTGAGGTAGTTGATGTGGTCCCAGACCACCCTGCGGGACTGTGGGTCCAGGCCGGTGGTGGGCTCGTCCATGAAGATGATTTCGGGCTTGTGCAGGAAGGACTTGACGATTTCCAGGCGGCGCTTCATGCCCCCAGAGAAGGTCTTCACCCTGCTGTCCTCCCGGCCCTCCAGCTCCACGAGCTTCAACAGCCGGGGGATGCGCTCCTCGATTTCGCGCCTGGCCATGCCGTAGACCTCCCCGTGGAGGATGAGGTTCTCCCTGGCGGTCAGCTCGTTCTCCAGGACCACGTCCTGGGAGACGATGCCGATGCTGCGCCTGACATCGTCCTGCTGGGTCAGGATATCGTAGCCGTTGACGGTGGCGGTCCCCCGGGTGGGCAGGAGCAGGGTGGTGAGGATGTTGATGGTGGTGGACTTGCCCGCACCGTTTGGGCCGAGGAAGCCGAATATTTCGCCCTTCTTCACCGAAAAGCTCACCCCGTCCACGGCGGTGAGGCCGTTGAACTCCTTGGTCAGGTCCCTTGTGACTATGATGTCCATTCCACACCCCCTGACAGGTAGCCTGAGAACTGGACGAAGAGCTTCTTCATGACCTTGCTTATGGCCGGCACGTTGTGGTAGTGGACCGAAATCACGTCCTTCAGCCTGCCGTCGTCGAGGTAGTCCCCCACCATGATAAGGGCGCTGTGGCCGTCCACAAGGAGCATATTCGTGGGCGGGTTCTTCAGCAGGGTCCTCTCGGACTGGACGGTGTGGAACCGGTCCGCGAGGCGGGAGAACTCCTCCACCCAGGAGCCGTCCACCTGCCCCCTGTAGGACCTGTTGTCGAACCATATGACCTCGACCCTGGCACCGGCCTCCCTTGCGGCCTTGTGGGCCTCCAGGATGCGTCCTGCCCCCTTCCGGGATACCCAGCCCAGCACCGTGAAGACCTCCTTCCTTGCCCCCCTCACCAGTTCGCAGTATTTCGTATACGACTTGGTGAGGCCCTGGTTGATGAATACCTCGTTCTCCCGGGAGGGCACCTCCTCGTAATAGCTCCTGAGGGCACCGGTGAGGCCGTTCTCCAGGGTTTCGAGCTCGTTTTTCTTGAAGGCAAAAAGGGCGGGTATGGACACCCCGGGGTCGAAGGCCCTGAACCTTATGGGCCGGCCGGGAAAGGACTCCACAAGCCCCAGGGTGAGGAGCTTGTCCAGTATCTCATAGACCTTGGGCCTGGAGTAGGCGGATATCCTCGCCAGCTCCCCGGCGGTGACGGTCCCGTGCCGCATGAGGAGGAGATACACCCTGGACTCTGCCTCGGTGAGGTCGAGTTTGCTGAGCTGGCGCACGATGGATTCGGTTTCCATGCCGTATCCTTCATTGGCAGGGAAGGTATTTAAAGATTTCCGTATGTTGTCAACTAACTTGACAACTAATCTGCACAGCAGGAATTGCGTTCAGACAGCTTCAGGGCCAAGGTGACATCCCCCCGGGTCTTCTCAAGGAGTATCCTGGCCACGTCCTGCTTCCGGCGGATGGGCAGGATGGCGGCCGGGTAGTCCAGGGTCATGATGCCGTGGGCGATTTCGTCCATCAGGTCCAGGTAGTACTCCACGTCGTCCGTCTCCCCCCTGCGGATGATGTCCAGGATGTGCCTGCGCAGCTCACCGATGGAGTCCGCCAGGCCCAGGACGTAGCCCTCCACCGGGACGCCCAGTTCCTGGTACGAGGGGACCTCCTCCTTCCTGAGGAAGGCATAGACGATGACTGCCTCGCAATACTCCTGGATGACCTCCTGGAGGAAGGAGAAGCCGATGTCGTCCCTGGAGAGGTCGCCTATCCTGGCCCCTGCCCCGTCTATCATCTCCCTTGCCTTCTCGAAATTGCCCTTGTGAATCTCCCTTATGGCCTTGGTTGAAAGCCTGCGGACCTCCCTGGCAAGGGCAAAGACCTCCTCCCTCCTGCGGTCCCCTTGGAGTCGAGTTCCGCCTTCACATCGTTTATCAGTCCGTTCAGGTCCATTCCTTCACCTCGCAAGGAGCACTACCTTGCTATCCCTTGAAAAGTCCTTTACCTTATAATTTACCTCTCCGGCAAGGATTTCCGAGAACTCCATCACCTCCCGGAAGGTGGGCATGTCGTCCCGCTGAAGGCGGCGCCGGGAGTAGCCCACGTGGACGTAGCCCTTGGGTTCGATGAAATCCGGGCGGGCCCTCTCGACAAGGGGTGCGAACCCACGGGGCACCTCCAGGTTATAGCCCCTGACAAGGGTGAGGCGCAACACCGTGCGTCCATTTTTCTCACCCATGATATCCACGCTCTCCATGAGTCTCTCCCAGCCGTTCTTTAGGAGGGGCCGGTTGGTCCGGCGGTATATATCCCGGGTGGGGGCGATGAGGGATAGGTAGAGCTGGGTGGGCTCAAGTTCCTCAAGCATTCCGGGGTTCTGGCCGTTGGTGACCAGGAATGTGGTGAATCCCCTGGAATGGAACTGCTCGGGGAGGCGGGGATAGGTGGTGGGCTCACCTGCCAGGGATATGGCCACCTGGTTGGGGTCCATGGCCTCCTCCACCTTCTTCCTGTCGGCCCGCTGCTCCCCCCAGTAACCGCTGAGGAGCTCGCGCTGTTGCCGGACTGCCCCCTCCACGATGTCGGCGGGTTCATCGGGGGTGCAGTCAAGGGCGACACCCAGGGAGTGCTCCACCGGGCGCCAGCAGAAGACGCAGGAGTGCTGGCACCAGGCCACGGCAGGGCTCATCTGGAGGCAGCGGTGGCTTTCAATGCCATAGAACCTTTCCTTGTAGCAGGTCCTGCCCTTCAGGAGGCTCTCCCTGGTCCAGTGGCAGGTCTTGACCGCCGAGTGGTTCCCCACCACCCGGTAGCCCTGCCTGTAGAGCAGCTCCTTTAAGTCCTGTTTCATATCCCCATTATTTCAGGGTAACATAACCAAAGGAAATCGGAAGATATATATGGGTTCTGAATACAAGGAAGAGAATGGTGGTCAGATGCTAGAACTAAACGAGCCACTCCTGATGCTGAACTTTGTCGGTCTCTATTTCCTCATCATGGCCAGCCTGATTTACAACTTCTACCAGAGCAAAAAGCTATATGCCCTGGTGGAGACCGTGGG
>JAADFM010000054.1 GCA_013152845.1 Methanobacteriota archaeon
CAGAAAGCGCCGGGTACCCGTTGGTGATTACGTCTATCATGAAGCAGTTTGCGCCGCTGTCCAGGGCCAGCTGGGCGGTCTCCACCACCTCTTCGGAGGTGACATTAACGGCATAGAGGGCCTTCTTGCCGGTCTCCTCCCGCGCCCTGTCCAGGGCCTCCATGGAGTTTGCGACCCTCTCCTCCAGGGGGCAGAACCCCTGGTTGGCCAGGGTCTCGTCGTCCTTTATGAAGTCCAGACCCCCCCGGGCGGCCCGGTAGACCACCTCCGCGAAGGCCCTGGGGTCGAGGCCGATTTTCGGTTTGACGATGGTGCCCACGTGGGGACGCCCCTCCTTCTCTGTACCGATGAGTTTTCTGACCCCTTCGATGCCGAAGTTGGGGCCCGGGAAGAAGGTCACCACCTCCTCCGGGAACTCCACGTCCAGGAGGCGGACGTTGTGAATCTTCTCCAGGCCGAAGAGGTTGCCGGCCACGATACTGAGGATGTTGGGGATGCCGCCGATTTCCAGACTGAAGTCCTCCACCGGGAAGGATATCTCCACCACGTTCTCCTCCTGGTCCACGGACTCAACAGTAGCGCCGTACTTCCTCTGGATTTCCTCGGTGGTATGGCTGACCTCGGTCCAGGTCCCCACGGACTGTTCCCCTGCGATGGCGGTGGCCGCCTCGTCCAGGTCGTCGGCCTCCACGTAATAGGTCGCTTTAACTTCGCCCATGGGCATAATAGGTCTCCGGGAGGTCATAAATCTTTCCACATCGGTTGATTTATATACATCCTTTATCCTACTCTAAGCTGAAGACCATGGCAGCGGAGTTTCTGACACCGAAAGAGATACCCAAGCGGCTGGCGGATTTCAAGGACCGGTGGTATGATGTGGTGGCCAGGTGTGAGGGGATAAAGGACTTCAAGAGCGGGCGGGAGCAGGGTCTGCCCGAGGCCCTGGATGAGGCCGCCAGGGGCATATCGGAGCTCAAGGACACCCTGGAGACCATCAACCTCTCCATCAAGAGGGAGTTCCCCGAACTCCGGGAGGATTCAGAGGCCGTGACAGAGAGGCTCCTCGATGCCCTGGATTCCCTGGGCGGTCAGGTGGGCAGGGAGCTGGAGGCGGCCACCGAGTTCCAGCGCCTGGTCAAGGCCCTGGAGGATGCCACGGCCATGCTGGACGAGGCCGAGCGGCGGTACAGGGAGGTGGAGGCCGAGACCGCAAAGATATGCGGGAAGTACTTCGAGAGGAAGAGCGAGTACACCCAGCAGGCAGATATGATAAAGAGGGCCTTCGAGGAGAAGGTCGCGAAGATAAAGGACAAGTACCTCGCCCGGCTCAATGACCTCTGCGAGGGCTACCAGGTCTTCGTGGCAGGCAGGGAGGTGACGGTGGACGAGCTCTTCATGGGCCTTGTAAGGGAACCATCCACCGCCGATGCCGTAAGCCTTGTCAAGAAGGAGGAGAAGAGGGGGCTTTTCGATTTCAAGAGGAAGGACGAGGAGATGGACAAGACCGCAAAGTACGAGGTCCTGAAGTACACCACCGGCGAGATAGCCGCCGAGGTGGCGCCCATGAAGAAGGAGGAGACCCAGGCCCTGGTGCGGCTGGATTCAAGGTTCGGGGACCTGAGGAAGCTGGAGATGGAATGCAGGGACGCCGAGGCGAAGCGGGAGGAGCTCCAGAGACCCAGGGACGAGCTGAAGGAGGAGATGAGGAAGTACCGCAACAGCGAGCTCTTGGCACTGGAGAAATACGACTACATCCTCTCGGTCCACGACAGGTTCCTGAAGGCCGTCGGGGAGATAAAACCCGTCTTCAAGGAGTTCATGGAGTTCGTGGAGGGGGCGGTGGAAGGCTACGAGGTGCCCGAAAAGGACGTGGAGAAGAGGGAGCTCAAGGAGGAGATCAAGAGGCTGAAAGGGGCCAAGAAGGCCCTGGAGGACGAGGTCATCGAGCTGGAGAAGAAGCTCCAGAAACAGGAGGAGGAGGCGTCCATGCTGAAGGCAGAGGCAGGGAAGCTCAGGGAGGAGCTGGAGGAAGCGGTGGCAAGACAGGAAGAGATAGAAAAGAGGGTATCGGAGATGGAGGGGCTGCTGGAGAGGGTCGAGAAGGGGGTGGGGGAGGTATGGGAATTGTTTTCAAAGAAGCGAGGCGGTGGTTGATTGGCAGCCCTGCTTAGACATGAGGAGATACCGCAGGGATGGGCGGATTTCAAGGACCGCTGGTACAAGACGGCGGCAGAGCTGGAGAGTCTCAAGGACATCAGGTCCGGCCTCGGGGAGGATTTCCTGAAGGCGGTGAGGGATATCATGGGGGAGACCTCGGGGATAGCCGGGGATGCCGGGAGGCTCATCGCATCGGTCCAGAGGATAGCCCCGGGCAGGGCCCAGGAGCTCAAGTCCCTGGAGGAGGAGGTTGTCTCCCCCCTCCATGAGGTGTCAAAGGATATCGGGGATATAATCGCAAGGATCGAGGAGTACCGGGAGATTTCCGGCCAGGGCTCAAAGATAAAGAAGAACCTGGAGGAGGCGGAGAAGGCGTTTTCGGAACAGGAAAAGATGGCCAAGAAGACCTGCGCCCGCCTGGAGGAGGCCCGGAAGGGCTACCAGGCCAAGCTGCAGAACATAAAGAACGCCACAAAAATCAAGCTGGTGAACTTCAGGAAGGGCTTCGTCTCCGAGCTGGAGCCCGTCTTCGATGGTTATGACATCGTGGGCAACGCCCCCATGGACGTGGGCGCCCTCTTCGATGCCCTGGTGGAGGACCCGAGCTACCACCAGAAGGTCACCGTGGTCTCCAAGGGCTTCGCCCTGGGGAAGAAGAAGTCCGATGCCGCCGTCAGGGGCCTGCTCCTGGGATACAAGGCCCAGGAGGTCATCGACAGGATAAAACCGGTCCTGGAGGAGGAGAGGCGCAGGATAGAGAAGTACGCCGCCGAGGGCGAGGAGATAGAGAACCTGGAGATACAGTGCCAGGAGCTGAGAGACGAGGCGGAGCGGCTCAAGGTGCGCGTTGAGAGCTTCAGGGAGGAGCTCGCCGCAAACCAGGCCCGGGCCGGGGAAATCGAGAAGAAGCTTTCAAGTTACGACCAGGTCCTCTCCATCAGGGACCGCCTGCTGAACAAGTTCAACCAGAGCGGGGGTGCGGTGAAGTCCCTGGGGACCCTCATCGAGGAAGCGGTGGAGGGCTACGAACCTGTGGAGAGGGACGTGGAGAAGAGGGAGCTGAAGGCAGAACTGCGGGCCGTGACCGGGGAGCGGGACGCCCTGGCCCGTGCCAAAAAGGAGCTGGAGTCCAGGGTTGAAGCCCTCTCCGGGGAGGTGGAAAGGCACGCCAAGGAGCTCGAGAGGCTCTCTGCCAGCATGGAGTCCCACAGGGAGGAGAAGGAGCGGCTGACCTCGGAGAACACCACACTCAGGACCGAGCTGGAAAGGGCCGTCACCGACCTGGAGAAGGCCCTCGACCGGGCCGCCGAGCTGGAGAAGGACAACGCCAAGCTCAAAAAGGAGGCCGAGTCCGCCCTCGCCCAGCTGGAGAAGGCGACCGAACGCTACAAGGAGGCGGAACGGGAGCTGGAGAAGTACCGCCAGGCCCTCCAGGACAAGGAGAAGGAATACGAGGAGCTGGAGGCCAGGTACAAGGAGTCCTCTGCCGAGCTCGATGACCTGCGTGCCGAAATCCAGCGCCTGGACGAGGAGATGCTTGCCAGGATACGGGCCCTGGAATCCGACATCAAGAGGCAGACCTCCGGGATGCTGAAGACCAGGGGCGGGAAGAAGCGGGCCATGACCAAGGAAGAGAAGAAGGTGGAAAAGAAGCTTACCGCCCTCAGGGAAAAGAAGGCGTGATGGACGTGGAGCCGCCGGGCCGGGGGACCCTCCTATGGATGGAGTGGGCATTCAGGCTTGTGGGCGTGGCCTTCATGGCCGCCGCGCTCCTCTCGGACCCCGTGGACCCCTTCCTATTCCTGGCCGGGGCGTTGAACTACCTCTTCAGCCTCTATGTCATGAAGAAGAGGCGGGAGACGGCCTCCCCAGGGCGGGCCTGCAGGGCTACTTCGAGAGTGCCTGCCTCAGGGTCTTTATTATGGAATAGATGGTGAAGACCACGATGGGGTACATGGCGTACAGGAAGATTGTGAGTCTTATGCCGAAGTATTCCTGGGTCCTAGTCCGCTCCAGCATGTCAGAGAAGAGGCTTGCGCCCGCATAGTATATGACCACAGCCGTTACCACCGCGAGGGCTAGGAAAAACAGGTTGTAGGTGGTGGTGAACCTCTCAAGTTCCTTGAACTCCTTCTCGTCGACGGTCTCGTAGCAGTTCTTGCAGTAGAGGTTCGCGTCCAGGAGGTCGTTGCAAACCGGGCAATACCTCCTCTGTTTGCGGGCCATCGAAACTCTATTACCTGCTTGGCATAAAAATCTTGTGAATAGAAAAAAGAGGGGGAGGGCTCCCCCCACTAGAGGAGCTCCCCCAAGTCCACGGTCTCTTCCACATCGAAGTCGGGTTCGTCGATGGTCTCTTGGGCTACCGGTGCAACATCTGGCAGGGTCTCTTCAGGGGCCACGCTGGGCTCCTCTGGGGCAGAGGCATTCCCTTGGGGTTCCTTCTTCCCGGTGCACCCGCTGAAGACGGCCCCCACGACTAGGAGGAGGAGGAATAGACTCCTGAGTTTCATCTACTCCTCACCTCCTTCTGGGCCAGCGTGAGGGTCTTTACTTGGTGGCTTCTCTTGACCTCCCTCACCAGATGGGTGAAGGCTTCCCTGGCATCCTTGAGCTCCTCGATGGCACCGTCGACGTCGCCCTCATCGAGTTTCTCCTTGGTCAGGTCCACCATTGCCCGAATCTCCTTGAGTTTGGCCTTCTCCACGGTGACATCCTCGCCCTGTTCCTGGAACCGGTCGAGCCTCCTGTCCAGGGCATCAATCACCCGGTAGGAGGCGTCGATGAGCTTGGAGACCCTGATGCTGAGGCCCTGTTGCTTGTAGAGCCGTGCCAGCTCCCTGAACTCCTCCTTTATATCGGCCCTGAGGGCGTCAT
>JAADFM010000055.1 GCA_013152845.1 Methanobacteriota archaeon
GCGTTTAAGGCCCCGGCCATGCCCGCTATGAAGGTGGACATCACAAAGGCCAGGAGCTTGTACTTGGTGGTGTTCACCCCGAGACTGCGGGCCTCCAGCTGGTTCTCCCTGATGGCCGCCATGGCGAAACCGGGTTTGGTCCTGAATACCGTGTGAATGACCAGGAGCACCGCCAGGGTCAGGACCATGAGGGCGTAGTACTCAAGGAGCTGGGCCGCCACCTTGTGGGTCATGGGCGTCCCGGTCAGGGATTCATAGAGACCTGCGGCCGACCCGGCTATCTCCCTGCTGAAGACCGCCTTGGGGAAGAGGCCGTCGTAGCCCCCCAGGACCCCCTGGACAGACGAGAGCCGCACCAGGACTGCGTTGACGGCGTCCCTCACCAGCCCCCCGCCCTCGACCGGCCTTATGTGGGTGACGGTCAGCGACTTCAGGATGATGGGCACCCCGAAGGTCACCATGGCCAGGAACCACTCCCTGAGCCTGACGCAGAGGAGGCCCACGAAGAGTCCGGCGGCCCCTGCCAGGGCACCGCCGAAGAACATGGTGACAAACGGGCTGGCATCCCACCTGGCCGCCAGGATGGCCGAGGTATAGGCCCCGATGCCGAAGAAGGCGGCGTGGCCCAGGCTGCCCTGGCCCGAGAAGGCCAGGAGGTTCCAGCTGGAGGCATAGATGATGGATATGAGGACCCCCCCGGAGAAGAGGAGGACATACCTGTCAAAGCCGGAGAGGAATGGCAGGAGCAGGGCCGCAGCCAGGGCGAGGGCGCCAAGGACCCTCCGCGGCGTGACCCGGGCCTCCATTCACTCCTCACCCCCGAAGAGGCCCGTGGGCCGGAAGGTCAGAACGATGGTGAGGAGGATGAAGGAGGTTGCGTCCTTCCAGGCGGCGCCGAGGAAGTAGGCCGCAAAGTTCTCGGCCAGACCGTAGAGGAGCCCGCCGGCGATGGCACCCGGGATGCTGCCCAGGCCCCCGATGATGATGATGGCGAAGGCCTTGATGGCAGGTACCGAGCCGGACTGGTAGTTGAAGACCTGGCCGCTGACCGCCCACAGACCCCCGCCGAAGGCCGCAAGGGCAGAGCCCAGACCGAAACTGAGCATGTCGATGCGCTCCACGTCGATGCCCATGAGTTTTGCCGCCTCCCGGTTCTGGCTTGTTGCGCGCATGGCCCGGCCCAGGCCCGTCCGGGTCTGGAAGACGTGGATGGCCAGGAGGATGAGGGCGGTGGCAAGGATGATGATTACGTAGTCCAGGGGCATGCTCACCGGCCCCAGGGGGAAGGTGATGTCCTCGTAGGGGCTGCGGATGGACTTGCCGTCGTTGCCCCATACGTGGGCCACCATGTTCTGGAAGATGAGAATGAGGCCCAGGGAGACGATGATCTCGTTGAGCTTGCCGGTGCCGAGGATGGGCCTGAAGCACAGCCTCTCGGTGGCAATCCCCACCAGGGCCATGACCGCCATGGAAATCAGAATCGCAACATAGGGGTGCACACCCAGGATGGTGGCGGCGAAGTAGGAGAGGAAGGCCCCCAGCATCAGGAACTCCCCGTGGGCGAAGTTGACCACCTTCATGACCCCGAAGATGAGGGTAAGGCCGGTGGCCAGGAGGATGTAGATGCAGCCTGCGAAGACCCCCCACAGCGTCACCTGGAGGAGTATTCCGATATCTGCCATGGCAACCTGTTAATCTGAAGGCTGGTATAAATTAGTTTTCGTAAAAAAGAGAAAAAGGGGTTTGGAAAACCCCTTGCAGTTCACTTCACTCTCCGGGCTCGTACCAGTCCGGGAGCTGGAAGTCCTGCTCTTTGAGCTGGTCGGGCCAGACTATCTTAGGCCGGCACTCGCCCGCCGAGTCGTCCCAGATGAGCTGGCTCATGTAGAGCTGGAACTTGCTCTCCCGGAAGTCCTCGGTGAAGGTTATCCTGCCGCCGACCATGGCCTCAATCATCTCGGGCAGGTCTGTCTCGGCCAGGGCGGCTTTCACGGCCTCCTTGTCCAGGCTCCCGGCCCTCTCGATGGCGTCCACCGCTATATAGACGCCCTCATAGGTGCCCGCACCCATCATGGAGGGGTACTTGCCGTACTTGGCCTTGAAGTCCTCCCTGAACTTGTTCACCGCAGGCGCGATTGGCCCCTTGGGCACCGCATAGGGGCTGAACCTGGTCTCCTGGATGGAGTACTCGCCCCACTGGCCCACACCCGAGTAGTAGTCCGGGTCGTCGGTGGCCTCCACCGCCAGGTAGATGGTGTTAAGCCCCACGTCCCGCCTGCCCTGGGTCACCAGAGGCACCTGCTCGTTGATGAAGGTGGCTGGATAGACCACGTCGGGCTTGGCCTCCTTGACCTTGGTCAGGACCGTCTGGAAGTTGGTCTCGCTGCGGGTGAAGGGCTCCTCGGCCACCAGCTCTATCTTCCAGTCGGGGTTCTCCTCCAGGGCCTTCTTGACACCCGAGAGGACGCCGGCACCGTACTTGCCCTCCTGGTAGACCACGGCCAGCTTGAGCTTGCGGTCCTCAGGGAAGCCGAACTTCTCGTTTATGGCCGGGCGGACCACCTCGTTGACGAACTTGAGTGTCCAGTAGGGATAGTCGTCGCTGGTGGGGCAGTGGTGGAAGAACCACGAGGTGTCTATGTCGGTCCTGTGGGTGATGACCGGGGCCGAGGCGCCGGTGATGACGAAGGGCACGCCCTCCTCGGCGGCGATGACAGAATCCGCATAGGTGATGGCGCTGGAGAACCCGCCCACCAGGAGGTCGACCTTCTCCTGCTGGACCAGCCTGGTCACCGCCTCAACACCCTTGTCGGGATTGGTCTCGGTGTCCCCGGCCACAAGCTCGATGGGCACCATCTTGCCGCCTACATTGACGCCGCCCTTGGCGTTGATTTCCTCGGCGGCCAGCTGGGCGGCCCACCACATGTCGTTACCGGTGGAGCTTGCCGGGCCTGTCAGGGGAAGGACCACGCCGATTTTCACTGAATCCGGCCCCTGTGCCTCTCCCCCGGTGCCGGGGGCAGCGGTCTCTGAAGGGCCGGTCTCCTTGGCACCGGTGCAGCCTGCAAAGATGCCAAGGAGCAGAAGCGCTATCATGATACCTTTTCTCACACTTTCTACCTCCTTTCCTGTTACGTGTTATCTATTAGCACGGGTTATGAAACTACTATTAAACCATAAATATGTTTTGTTGTGGCCCAGACAGGAATATCCGTTTTTGTGCAGCAATGGACAAATCTGTCCCCTGCAAACCCGGCAAAATATTTATGCAAACCGGTCGATAAGGTAGTGAAAATGTACTGGGACAAGAAGACGGAGACCATGGGGGCCAAGGCCCTGGAGCGCCTCCAGGAGAAGCGGCTGAAGGCGGCGGTGGAGTATGCCTACAGGAACTCCCCCCACTACAAGAGGCTCCTGGACGAAAAGGGCCTGGGACCAGGGGACATCAAGGGCCTTTCCGGGCTTGAGAAGCTGCCCTTCACCTACAAGAAGGACCTGCGGGACAACTATCCCCTGGGTCTCCTGGCCGTGCCCAGGCGGGACATCCTGCGCTACCACGCCTCCTCGGGGGTTACGGGAAAGCCCACGGTGGTGGCCTACACCCGAAAGGACATCGAGAACTGGGCCGAGCTCATGGCCCGGGTCCTCACCGCCGCCGGGGTCACAAGGGATGACACCGTCCAGCTCATCTACAACTACGCCTTCTTCACCGGGGGCCTGGGCTTCCACTACGGCGCCGAGCGCATCGGGGCCGGGGTGATACCCTCCGGGGTGGGCAACAGCCGCAAACAGCTAATGACCATGAAGGACCTGGAGGTGACGGCCTTCTCATCCACGCCTTCCTATGCCCTCTACCTGGCCGAGTACGCCCGGAAGGAAGGACTTGACGTCTGGGACTTCGGCCTCAAATGCGGCATCTTCGGGGCCGAACCCTGGTCCGAGAGGATGCGCCGGAAGATCGAGGACGCCTACGGGATAAACGCCTTCGACAACTACGGCCTCTCGGAGCTGTGCGGTCCTGGCGTGGCGGTGGAATGCTCGGAGAAGGACGGGCTCCATGTCTGGAGCGACCACTTCCTCCTGGAGGTCATCGACCCCGAGACCGGGGAGAGCCTGGGGCCCGGGGAGAAGGGCGAGCTGGTCTTCACCACCCTCCAGAAGGAAGCCATGCCCCTCTTGCGCTACCGCACCGGTGACATCTCATTCATCTACGAGGACGACTGCCCCTGCGGCAGGACCCACCCCAGGATAGGGCGCATCATGGGCAGAAGCGACGACATGCTCATCATCCGGGGCATCAACGTCTTCCCGTCCCAGGTGGAGCAGGTGCTGTTGAAGTTCCCGGAGGTCCAGGAGCACTACCAGATAGTGGTGGACCGGGCCGGGGCCCTGGACGTGCTCAAGGTCAACATCGAGGTCACCGAGGAGCTCTTCGGTTCAGATGTCAAGGACATCGTGGATCTCAAAAAGAGGCTCGAGGCAGAGCTCAAATCGAGCCTGGACATAAAGGCGGAGGTCAGCCTGGTGGAGCCCGGCTCCATCCCCAGGAGCCAGGGCAAGGCCCAGCGCATCCTGGACCTCCGCGGCGAGGTTTAGGTTTAGGAGGTGCTGTGATTTGTTCTTCGAAAAGGAAATCGAGACCATGTCGTTGAAACGGCTCAAACGGCTCCAGGAGGAGAGGCTGGCCGAGGTGGTCCAGTACTGCTACGAGAACATCCCCATGTACAGGAAGAGGTTCGACGAGGCGGGCCTCAAGCCCGAGGACATAAAGACCCTGGAGGACCTGCCCAAAATCCCCTTCACCGTAAAGGACGACCTCAGGGACCACTACCCCTACGGCATCCTGGCCCGGCCTTTAAGCCACATCGTGCGCTTCCATTCCTCCTCGGGCACCACCGGCATACCCACGGTGGTGGCCTACACCAAGAAGGACATCGAGACCTGGTCCCGCCTCATGGCCAGGGGCATCGTATGCGCCGGCGGGACCCCGGA
>JAADFM010000056.1 GCA_013152845.1 Methanobacteriota archaeon
TCCCCGTTTTCCATCATCTCTTCCACCCTTTTCCACTCGTGCTCATGCCTGTATTTCGTGCCGGTCATCTCCCTGATGAGCTTGTCTATGGACGAGAAATAGGTGGTGAGGATGCCGAGCCTCTTGGTGAGGTGAAGGGATTCCTGCTTCCAGCCAAGGCCGAACATTATGGGGAAGACTATCCGGCGGTCTCCGAAGACGCTTTTTATCTTGTCGTCAAAGGCCGTGACATGCTCCGGCTGGACCATCCGGTACTTGGACTCTATGGGTATCACGAAATCTAGAAAGGGCTTGTTGTCTGCCATGACGTTGAAGGCCGTGAAAGTTCCACGGATCAGGACATCAAATTCCCCCCGTCTCCCGGATTCCATGGTTATCCAGACGTTTGTGACTTTTTCGTCCCTGAAGACGAAGGGTATCATGTATTTTGCCAGTTCGGAATTCTGGAGTTCTTCTGATGTGCAGAGCATGCTGAAGAGCCTGGCCACCAGCTTTTCGTAGAACGAGCCTACGACCGCCCTCTTGCTTATGCCCTGGAGGGATTTCTTTATCTGCCTTTTGAGTTCCTCCTCCCAGTCTGATTCCAGGTAGACGAGCATGGTTTCGTAGCCGTAGCCGTCCTTTTTCGGGATGACGATGCCGAGCCAGTCGATGAATGAGTCTCTTTTGTATTCCTTTATCTCTAGAGAAACCCTGGTGTCGTTGTCTGTTGTGGCCTTCTCTATTTTGACGGGTATGAACTTGGCCACCCTCCTGAGCCTTGCCCTTGCCTCTTCTGGCGTCACCTGGGCTTCAGAGAGTATCCTGGTGAGGGGTACGCATTTGAGGCTCCTGACCTCATCCGCCACGGCCCTCAGGAGCGAGTCCTTCCTTATGTATTCTTCCTTGTACTTTTCAAGCTGTTCTTCTGTGAAGTACCATATCCACCTGTAGCCATGCCTCACGCCTTTGAGCCCTTCCTTCCGTAGGGGCTTCATGACCCCTCTGGTCAAAGAAGATGCGGCGGTATACAGCTTTTGCTTGTCGGAAACGTCATACGCATCATATTTCTGGTTTATCAGTTTGAGGATGTCCATGGTGGTCAGGGCGATGTCAGATTCCTTGAGTATGGGCAGGACCATCTCTTTCTTGGTCAGCCTCTTACCGCCATTGTCCATGTCAAAGGTGACGAATTTTTCATGGATCTCCTGGGAGCCATGTTCGAAAAATGCATATCTGCCGGCATACTCGGCCGGGGCATAGAAGTAGACGTTGGTGGTGGTCTCCTTCTTGACTGCGGAGTATGGTGAGACAGGGTAGTTCTCCACCCTGATCAGGCTCTCGGTCCTCGATATCCGGCCTTCCTTGAAGAGCCGTGTGATAGACCTTGCGATCCTGTCTATTCTCCCGTTGTTCTTGGTTATCTGGAAGGAGTCCCGCTTCTCAAGGACCTTCAGCCGGTTCTTCAGGTCTGCTATGTGGACCGGCCTCCCAAGCTCGGCGTTCAGTTCTATGATGGTTTCGTAAACCTTTTCCTTGGTAATTACCCTAGTCAACTCTATACCTCGAGAACAAGATTGTAAAAAGAGATTCTTCTGGAATCTGGAGACACGGGGGGAGACATGAAAGTTTAAAGAAAGGGTTCAAATACATCAATGGTGTTTATGTGCCCCCACTTGCCCTCATTTCGCCCCCGGCCCTGGAGGAATCCACATCCAAAACCTTTAAAACCCTCATCACCCATCTCTTTTCGGTGATTCTCATGACGAAATCCGAGGAACTGTTCGAGGAGTCCAAGGCGGTCCTGGTGGGCGGGGTGGACTCCCCGGTCCGGGCCATGAAACCCTACCCCTTCTTCACCGCCAGGGGCGAAGGCTCGAGGATATATGACGTTGACGGGAACTCCTACATCGACTACTGCCTGGCCTACGGGCCGCTGATACTGGGCCACGCCCATCCCGAGGTCATGGCCGCTGTGAGGGAGCAGCTTGAGAGGGGCACCGCCTACGGCACCCCCACGGAGCTGGAACTGCAGTTCGCCGAGAAGATCGCCAGGCACGTCCCTTCCATCGAGATGGTGCGCTTCGTCAACACCGGCACCGAGGCCACCATGGGCGCCATCCGCCTGGCCCGGGGCTGGACCGGCAGGGACAAGATTATCAAGTTCGAGGGGGCCTTCCACGGCGCCCACGACTACGTGCTGGTGAAGGCGGGCTCCGGGGCCACCACACACGGGGTCCCCACCTCGGCCGGGGTCCCGGTGGACACCACAAAGAACACCCTGCTGTGCCCCTTCAACGACCGGGAGGCGGTGGAGGGACTTGTCAAGGCCCACGACGACATCGCCGCCGTCATCCTGGAGCCCGTCATCGGTAACATGGGCTGCATCATGCCGGAGGAGGGCTACCTGAAATTCCTCAGGGAGGTCACCGAGGAAAACGGCATCGCCCTCATCTTCGACGAGGTCATCACAGGCTTCCGGCTGGGACTGGGGGGCGCCCAGGAGTACTTCGGCGTGAAACCGGACATCACCACCCTGGGCAAGATAGCGGGAGGAGGCCTCCCTATAGGAATCATCGGGGCCTCAAGGGAGATTATGGAGAACATGTCTCCGGTGGGCCCGGTCTACCAGGCCGGGACCTTCAACGGCAACCCCCTGTCCATGACCGCGGGATACACCGCTGTGAGCATCCTGGAGAAGGGGGACGTCTACGAGCATACCCGGGGCCTGGCCGAGAAGCTCCGCTCCGGCCTTGCCGACATCACATCAGACCTGGGGATAGCGACCAAAATCTACGGGCTGGAGTCCATGTACCAGATGTACTTCACCGACACCGACGTGGTGGACAGTGCGACAGCCCTGGCCGCGGACAAGGACCTCTTCCTGCGCTACCAGCAGGGTCTCCTGAAGGAGGGCCCGTCCCAGTACGAGTGCAACTTCATATCCGCGGCCCATTCGGAGGAGGACATCGACTATACCCTGGAGAAGGCCGAGGATGTTTTGAAGTCCCTCAACTAGTAAGGGATATCGCTTCCACCGGGCACTGGGTTATACAGGCCCTGCACACTACACATTCCTCGCCCCTGGCCATCACCGCCTTTTTCCCCTCCATGGCATAGACCCCTTTGGGGCAGACGTCGTGGCACAGGGCGCATCCGATGCACTTCTCGGGGTCGAGGACGACCTTCCCTCCGATGGCCCCCCTGCCCTCGAAGACCACCGGGCCGATGCCGCGGACCCCGAGCCTGTCCAGGATTGGGTCCAGGTCGCTCTTGTAGATGGGGGAAATCCCCCCGAAATCTATGCCGATCATGGCGGCGATGACCATGGCTCCAATGAAGGTCCCGTACCCAGAACCCCCGGTCATGACATGGACCAGAAGGCCCGCCCCGAGGAAGACCTCCGTGGACAGGAGTTTGGCATAACCGGACCTCCCCGGGAGATAGGGGTATAGGGCGAGCATCAGCACTACGAGGACGCCCCCCAGGACGGCCGCCTCCTGGAACCAGGCCCGCTTGAAGACGAAGAGGAGGGCGGCTATAATGAGATAGAAGGGGAAGATGCTGCCGATCCCGGCATCAAGCCGGTCCATTAGGTCGAATTTCACCCTCCTCATCTCATCTGTCTTTTTGAAATCTCTCCTGATGTATTCCGGGATGTCCCTGGCATAGACCGGCCCGAACCTGCACCTCCAGCCCGTCTCCTTTTTTATCATCTCGGTATCCATCCCGGGGGCCGAGAGCTGGGGCAGGATGAGGGTCCTGTGCTTCACCTTCTCGCCGATGCGGCTGGTCTTCAGGACCGAGATGACGGAATGGGCGCTGAAGTGGCCCGCCTCGGCGGCACACCAGACGTTTATCCCGTGGGAGGGAGCCACCAGGAGATAGCAGTCCAGGTCTTTGAGATGCTTGGACACCCGCTTCACCGTGAGGTCGAAGTTGGAGGTCACCAGCACCGGGCTTGTCTCGTCCGGGCTTCCGAAGACCCTCAGGCCCGTCTCTGTCTCCAGGGGGAAGAGCCGGAAGAGGGTGCCTATCAGGGTTCTGATGGCCGTATCAATCCCTCCTTTTCCGCTATGACCGTCTCCAGAGAGAAGGCCCGCTTAGTGGAGATTATCCTGAAGCCTGCTTCCCTCATCTTTTCCTTCAAGCCCTTGACAGGTCTGGTAGAGGTCTGGGTGAGGACGAAGGTTAAAATGAGGAGGGGAATCCTGGTGAGGTGATAGAAGGTCTTCTTCAGGGCGGACAGCAGGAGACAGGAAAGGCAGCATGAATCGATTTCGGGCACCACCTCGTCGGCGATTATCAAAAGCCCCCCATCTTTCAGGAGCCTGTGGGCCTCCCTCAGGGCGTACTCTTGTTCATCCCGGGAAAGTTCGCTGAAGACCAGGGTGGCGGTCACCTTGTCGAAGCTTCCGTCCTCAAGGGAATCCATCTCCGCCACCCCCATCTCTCTGAACTCTATCCGGTCATTCAGCCCCCTGGCGGCAGCCTTCTCTATCGCAACTTCAAGCATGGCAGTGGAGATAATACCTGTGACTTTTGCGCCCCTATCAGCCATCAACACGGCAAGGGTGCCGGTGCCGCAGCCCATGTCCAGGACCCTGTCACCTTCCTCGACCATTGAGGCCATGTCCCCTTTGACCTTCCCCACCATGCCAAGGGACAGGAGGTTTATCCCCAGGTCATATCTCCTGGGCACGGTCTCCAGGACCTTCATGTAGACATAGCTGAACATCTGGACATTATTTGTACGGGGCAACCCTTAAATCCTATGGCCCTACAATGGGCAAAAGGCGATACCATGAAACTCGTGATAGGCACCCGGGGCTCGAAACTCGCCCTGACCCAGGTGGACATCATCTCCGGGCTCTTGAAGGAGAGGTTCCCTGAGCTGGAGTTCGAGCGCAAGATCATAAAGACCACCGGGGACAAGATAACCGACGTGCCCCTGGCAAAGATAGGGGGCAAGGGCCTCTTCGTCAAGGAGATAGACGAGGCCGTGGCCAGAGGGGAGGTGGATTTCGCCGTCCACTCCATGAAGGACGTGCCGACTGACCTGCTGCCGGAGATTGAGATTGCCGCCACCCCCGAGCGGGAGGACGTCTCCGATGCCCTAATCTCCAGGGAGGGGAAGTCCCTGGACGAGCTCCCCGAGGGGGCCGTTGTTGGCACATCGAGCCTGCGCCGGCGCGCCCAGCTCCACAACGCCCGGCCCGACATCGAGATAAGGGACCTCAGGGGCAACGTGGACACCCGGCTGCGCAAGCTCAACGAGGGACTCTACGACGCCATCATCATGGCCAGGGCTGGCCTGAGGCGCATGGGCTTCGAGGGCCGCATCACCCAGGTCCTGCCCGTGGACGTCTTCGCGCCCTCGGTGGGCCAGGGGGCCATCGCTGTTGTGGCCAGAAGGGATGGTGCGGTCCGGGACTACCTGGAGGCCATCAACCACCGGGACACCATGGTCAGGGTCACGGCTGAGCGGGCGCTCCTCAAACAGCTCGGCGGCGGCTGCCAGGTGCCCATTGGGACCTTCACTCGCGTGGATGGCGGGACCCTCCACATGGACGCCGTGGTCCTCTCCCCGGACGGGACCAGGAAGATAGCGGTCCGCGACTCAGGCCCCCGCGGAGAGGCAGGAGAGATAGGCGTGAGGGCAGGCAGGACGCTCCTTAAAAATGGTGCCGCCGAGATACTGGAGGAGGTCTACGGGGAGGTGCCGGAATACGGGTAAAATCAGCCCAGGCGCTTCGGTTTTTTCATCCCTTCCCTTATCACTTCAAGGAACTTCTTCCTGTTGAAACCCTTCCGCAGGACCGGGACTCCCAGCTGGTCCGTTGTGTAATTATAGGCCGTAACTGCGACGATGTTGGCCATGGGGTCGTAGTCGAGAATCTTGTTTATGGCCTCGTCCCCGGGCATGACCGGCATCTTTATGTCCATGAGGGTGAGGTCCGGCCCGGTACTCCCTGAACTTCTCCACCGCCTCCTGGCCGTTATAGGCCCTGATGATTTCATATTCCTTGCCCAGGAGCATCCCGTATAGGGTATGCAGCTCCTTTTCATCCTCGGCGATGAGTATCTTCTTCTTCACGCTCGCCCCTCCTTGGTGCTCATCTACCGACTCCCTGCCCGTGCCCATTTATACTTTATTTTCGGATTTCTAGAAAAAAATTTTAATATATTCAATAAATCCTTGGAAGCTCCGGGACCTCCCCCGTCCTCCGTTAACCTTTTATATGGGTCCTGGCAAATCAATGGTGCTTTTAAGGTGATTTGATGGTATTATGGCAGGGTAAATCCAAGAGGAAGATTACCGGCGGCAGGCTCAGGCTGCGCCGGGGCAAGCGCAAGTTCGAGATGGGCCGGGAGCAGACCGAGACCGGCCTGGGCGAGCGCAGGGCCAAGAAGATCAGGGTCAGGGGGGGCAACTACAAGGTCCGCCTCTTCACCGCCGAGTATGCCAACGTCTTCGACCCCGAGACCAAGGAGGCCAAAAAGGTCAAGATTCACGGCGTTGCCGGAAACCCGGCCAACCTTCACTTCGTCAGGAGGAACATCATCACCAAGGGGGCGGTCATCGACACCGAGCTCGGGCACGCCAGGGTCACCTCGCGGCCGGGCCAGGACGGCAACATCAACGCAGTCCTCCTGAAGGGATAGCCCGCTCAGTCACCTCTCCAGGCCCAGATTCGCCCTGATTTTGTCAGAACTCCTGAACTTCTGCCGCCTGATTTCGGCCACGTAATCCTCCCCCTCCTCCCAGACCTCTCCCAGCACGCACTCCACCCCCATCTGGCGCAGGTGCTCCAGGAGGGCCTCCAGCTCCTCCAGGGACCCCACCCTCACCCTGTGTTCTTCCTCGGCGTTCTCCCCTGCCCTCACCCTCCTGATGGTCTCCACCATGGGCAGGAGGATGGACTCCCCCAGGCGCCGGGCCCTCTCCCTGAGTGCAGCATCGTCCTCCTCCATCTCCACCGCCTGGTAGCCCTCCCTTATAATCCTGGAGAAGAAGAAGTCCCTCCCGTAATCATAGGGGAAGCGGAAGGCATAGCGCAGGTCCGAGGTATTGGTCCTGGAGGTGGTGTACTTGATAGGGGGAAGGGTCATCTCCGGGTCCTTGAGCACCACACCCTCCCGGTCCTCGGATGCCAGGTCCTCAAGGATGGCGAAGACCTCCCGGGCGCATACTTCCCTGGGGTAGATCCCGAAGAGGCGCACCGCGGGGATGCCGTAATCCTCCAGGAGGCGGTTCCTCTCCCTGACCGGCAGCGCCCTGCCCGTTGCCTTCTCCCTCAGGTCAAAGACGAAGAAGGCGAAACCCCCTGCCTCCGGGTATCTGTGGACGGCATAGGGGTTCTCGGTCCCCACCGCCTCCCCGCAGACCACGTAATCGTGCCCGGCGAGGAACTCCTCCAGGAGGGGTGCGAGCTTGGAGGTCGTGTAGGGGCAGACGTACCCGCCCCTGGTGACGGCCAGTACCCTGCCGTCCATACTGAATGCCCGGACGTTGTACCCGTTCATCTTCTCCTCCACCGCCACCTCCCGGCCGAAGGACGCCTCCACCATGGGCTCCAGGTAGAATGCCCGCCGAATCTTCGGGAAGCCCCTCACCGCTGTTATCCCCTCGCCGAGAAAGACGGCCGTCCCCCTCTCCACATGGCTTACGTCCTTCTTGAACACCAGGTACGGGGGCTGGAAGTCCCTGACATGGAAGACGGTCTTCCGCTTCAGGGCACCCTCCAGGCGCCAGGGCTCAAGTCCCAGGGCCGCCGCTACCCCCGCGGTATCCATTCAAGACCCCTTCAGGAGCACCTTGGGCAGTTCCTTCTTGGTGACCATGCCCACCAGTTTCCCCTCCCTGGTCACGGGCACTCCCGAGATGCGTTTGTCCAGGAGGAGCTTGCAGAAATCGCCCACCCTGGCGGATATGTCCAGGCTGACCACGTCCCGGGTCATGACGTCTCCTATCTTGAGCTGGCGTATCCTGGATGACTGGTACCTGTCGGCATCCTTCTTGAAGGCCTCAAGGGCCGCCCCCACGTCCCGCTCGGTCAATATACCCACTATCCTGCCCTCTTCCAGGACCACGACCCTGTCCACGTCGTTGTCGAGCATGACCCTGCGGGCATGGACCACCCTGTCCTCCGGCCCCACGGGGTAGGGCTTGGTAACGATATCCTCGATGGGCTGCTGCGAATCGCGGAGGGTCCTGGCGAGGTCGGTGGTGGTCAGAATGCCCTTGAGCTGCCCGTCATCCACCACGGGAAGGGATGAGATGCCCTTGTTGTAGAGGAGCTTTGCCGCCTCCTTCAGGGAGGCGTCGCTTTCGATGGTCACAAGCTCTGAGCTTGCAACCGAGGATACCCGCAGGGTCGAAGGCAGCACGCTCCCATGGCTCAAAGACCCCATGTGCCTTACGATATCGGTCTTGGTGAGTATGCCGTAGAGATTACCGTTATCGGTCACGACCACCCGCGATATCCTGTTCTTCTTCATCAAACTGGTGGCGTCCGTCAGCTTCCTGCCCTTCTCCAGGGTAACCACATCTTTTACCATTATGTCCTTCACCTGCATTGAAAACACCTCCGTGTTCGGGCCAGGGGAGACCGTGAATTCCTGGGCTCTATTCTCCTTCCCCACCCAGCATCTCGTCCTTGCAGCTGTCGCAGACAAACTTGCCGTTTACCTCCGATACCCGGACTCCATAGACACCGCAGGACTCGCATGTACCCCGCTCCGGGACCTCCTTCACCCCGCCGATTTCCATCTTCATCTTGGCGAGTTCTTCCAGGATTTCGATGGTCTCGGGGGCGATGGCTATGACATCGGTGGTGGTCAGGATACCCACCAGTTTCGAGCCCTTTATCACAGGGAGCCGGCGGATGTTGTTCCTGGCCATCACCCGGGAGGCCTCGTTTATGGTAGTCTCCGGCTCAACCGAGATGATGGGGGAGTTCATTATCTCCCTGACGTCCACCTCGTTGGGGAGCCGGTTCTTTGCCACGACGCCAAAGGCCAGGTCCCTCTCGGTGATGATGCCCACTGGTTTGCCGTTGTCCACCACGATGATACTGCCTATGCCCTTCTCTGCCATCAGCCTGGCGGCCTCGTTGACCGGCGTGTCCGATGGGACCGTGGTGACCCTGGTAGTCATTGCCTCCTTTACCCTGATTGTCGTGTCCATTCCAGTCCTCCAAAACCTTTAAGGTCCCCTTGGTAATTTTGATTTATAAATCTTTGGCAGAAGGGATTTCCGTGAGGTTTGTGGCAGACTCGATGCTCGGCAGGCTTGCCAGATGGCTGCGCATGAGCGGCCACGACACAGCATATCCCCTGGAGGCAGGGGACAGGGAGCTCCTGGAGCTGGCCGCGGGGGAGGGGAGGGTCCTCCTCACCAGGGACAGGGGGCTCCACAGGCGGGCCGCCGGGGCCGGGGTGGAGAGCATATTGATAGGCGACGACCACATCCACGGCCAGCTCAGGCAGCTGATGGAGGCCGGTGTGGAAATCAGGGATACCCCGGTCTGCTCCAGGTGCCCGGCCTGCAACGGGGATATGGAAGCGGTGGAAAAAGGGGATGTGGAGGGCAGGGTCCCCGCCGGGGTCTTCCAGGGAGTAGAGGACTTCTGGAGGTGCCGGGACTGCGGCAAAGTCTACTGGGAGGGCGGGCACTGGGAGGATATCAGGAGGCAGGTCCGCCTCGTTAGGAAGGATTTAAATCCTAGATGATAGATAGTTCTAGGAGATGGGCGAGTATTCCATAGCCAGGGACGAGGCGGTGGAGGCCGCCATCCTGGACGTCCTGAAAAACTACGGCGAGGTCCATTCCCTCGAATCCCTCCACCAGCTGGTCACCCGGAACCTGAGGAGACACCATCCCCGGGCCGTGGTATCACCGGAGAGGGTCCGCCGCAGGGCCGCCCTCATGGAGGGGGTGAGGTTCCAGGTGGAGAAGCGGCGCTCCGGCAGGGAGGCAAGGAGGTGCTACGTGTGCGGGGGGCAGCTCGAGCCCTTCGAGACCATTGACGTGTATGGAAAGAGGACCCCCTCGGGCAGGAGGTGCCGGGACTGCGGTTTCAGGATAGAGAAGAGGGGCTATCTGCCCCGGAGGTACCGCTTCTACCTGGGGTGAGGGCATGGGTTTGACATATGACCTGGACGACGGCAGGTTCCTGGTCCGGCTGGCCAGGCAGACCATCGAGACCTATCTCGAGACCGGCAGGAAACCCGCCCCCCCGGAGGATACGCCGGCTAAACTGAGGGAGGAGGCAGGGGTCTTCGTGACCCTGAAGACCTTCCCGTCACACGAGCTCAGGGGGTGCATCGGCTACCCGGAGCCCATCATGCCCCTGGTGGAGGCCGCCATGGATGCCGCCATCTCGGCCGCCACGCGGGACCCCAGGTTCCCCAATGTGGTGCGGGATGAGATGGAAAACATCACAGTGGAGGTGAGCATCCTGACACCGCCGGAGCCAATACGGGTGGCGGACCCCAGGGAGTATCCCCGGGAGGTCGAGGTGGGCCGGCACGGCCTCACGGTGGAGCGGGGGTTCAACAGGGGGTTGCTACTGCCCCAGGTCCCGGTGGAGTACGGCTGGGACGCCGAGGAGTTCCTCTCCCACGCCTGCATGAAGGCCGGGCTCCTTGCCGACTGCTGGCTGGATGAAGGTACGAGGATATGCCGGTTCGAGGGGAGGGTATTCCAGGAGAGGGAGCCGGGGGGCGAGGTGGTGGAGGTGAAGATGAAGACCTGCTAGGAGGAGAGCTTGCGAAGACGGCGATGATGCTCAGGACCAGGACGAGGGTGGTGCCTATGAGGAGGGCGAGGGCCAGCCGCATCCGCCATGCCTCGTCGTCCCCTCCCGGGGTGCCCTTCTTCTTGGCGGCGGCCAAGCCGACGACGAAGCCGGCCAGGATGCCCGCCACCATCATGGCCATTACCGCAGCAGAGAAGACCTCGTTGAACTCCATCCGGCACCACCTACATCTTCCTTATATAAAAAACCGGCGGACGTTAGCCCGGCCCCAGATGCCATATGGAAGAGAAGGCAAGATGCCCGGAATGCGGTTTCGTGGGAGAATTCCCGCACCGCTGGTCTGAGGGGGATTTCCTCCTCCTCTGCCCCAGCTGTGGAGCCGTCACCCACAGGGTGAGAAAGGATGATATCGATGCCATGGCAGCATCGGTCATGGAAGGGATTAAGGGGGCCCTGCCGGACAACATTTATAATAAAAGACCCTAAAACTTATCCACCATGAAAGCGGTCCTTGCTTATTCGGGAGGTCTTGACACCTCGGTGTGCGTGCACATCCTGCAGGAGGAGTACGGCCTGGATGTTATCACCGTCACGGTGAACGTTGGTCTTGACAAGAATGAGCTCCGGGAGGCCGCCAGGAAGGCCAGGGGGCTCGGTGTAGTGAAGCATTACAGCATCGATGCCACCACCGAGTTCGCCAGGGAGTACATCTTCCGGGCTATCAGGGCCAACGGGAGCTACGAGGGCTATCCCCTTTCCACTGCCCTGGCCCGCCCACTCATCGCCGCCAAGGTGGTGGAAATCGCCAAGAAGGAGAGGGCCCAGGTCCTGGCACACGGGGCCACCGGCAAGGGCAACGACCAGTTCAGGTTCGAGGCCGTATTCCGCTCCCAGGCCCCGGGCAGGAGGATTATCGCCCCCATCAGGGAGAAGAACATGACCCGCAGGGAGGCCGTGGCCTATGCCAGAAAGCACGGCATCCCCGTACCGGTGAAGAAGGGCAGGTCGTACTCCATCGACGAGAACCTCTGGGGCCGCTCCATCGAGGGAGAGGAGCTGGAAGACCCGGGTACCGTGCCCCCGGAGGACATCTTCGCCTGGACCAGGCTCCGCAGGAAGAAGCCCCAGGAGCTGGAGATAGGGTTCAGGAAGGGTGTGCCGGTCTCCCTGGGCGGCAGGTCCGTACCGCCGGTGAAACTCATCACCGAACTCAACAGGACCGCCGGCGCCCACGGGGTGGGGCGCATCGACATGATGGAGGACCGCATCCTGGGACTTAAGGCCAGGGAGAACTACGAGTGCCCTGCCGCGGCGGTGCTCCTTGCAGCCCACAGACAGCTGGAGAGCCTGGTCCTCTCCCGCCGGGAGCTGAGGTTCAAGGAGGCCGTGGACTCGGCATGGAGCGAGCTGGTCTATTCGGGCCTGTGGACCGAACCCCTGAGGTACGCCCTGGAGGCCTTCATAGACCGGACCCAGGAACGGGTGACGGGTACGGTGAGGGTGCGCCTCCACAACAGGTCCTGCGAGGTCATCGCCCGGGCTTCGCCATACGCCCTCTACTCCCGGGAGGCGGTGTCCTTCGACGACAAGAGCCTGGACCAGAGGGAGGTGGAGGGGATGCTCAGGTACCATTCCCTGCAGGCAGAGCTCTTCGGCAGGTTAAAGAGGTAGGGTCGCTCCATGCTCCGCTTTGTGACCTCCAACGAGAACAAGTTCAGGGAGGCCAGGGATATCATGGCCGCCCACGGCATCGAGATAGGCTGGATAAAGGAGGGCTATACCGAGGTCCAGGCGGATACCATCGAGGAGGTGGTCAGGGAGTCCCTCAAGATAATCCCCTACGAGGACGTGTTCATCGAGGATTCGGGGATATTCATCCGGGCCCTGGGAGGTTTCCCGGGGGTCTACTCGGCCTATGTGGAGAACACCATCAAGAACCCCGGCATCCTGAAGCTCATGGAGGGGGTGGAGGACCGCAGGGCGGAATTCGTCTCGGTCATCGGGGTCTCGGGGGAGGATAAAGTTTTTAAAGGAGTAGTAAAAGGTAATATCGCCCATTCCATAAGGGGTGAGGGGGGTTTCGGCTACGACCCCATCTTCATCCCGGAAGGGCGGGAAAAGACCTTCGCCGAGGATCCAGAATACAAAAGCCAGGTTTCCCACCGGCGGCGGGCCCTGGACGAGTTTGTAAGGTATTTATCGGAGTGATTGAATGGCCACAATGCATACGAGAAAGAGGGGCAAGTCCGGCTCTACAAGACCCTACCGGAGCAAGGCCCCGGACTGGGTGGAAATCAAAAAGGACGAGCTGGAGAAGCTCATAGTCAGTCTTGCCAAGAAGGGCACACCGCCCAGCGAGATTGGCATCATCCTCAGGGACCAGTACGGCGTCCCCCTGTCCAGGTACGTCACCGGGGAGAGGATCGTCCAGACCCTGGAGAGGCATGGAATAAAGCCGGAGATTCCAGAGGACCTGATGAACCTCATAAAGAAGGCGGTGAACCTCAAGAAGCACCTGGACGAGAACAAGGGGGATATGGTGTCCAAGCGGGGCCTCCAGCTCACGGAGGCCAAGATCAGGAGACTGGCGAAGTATTACATCAGGGAGAAGAGGCTCCCGGCCGACTGGAAGTACGACCTGAAGAAGGCCAAGCTCCTCGTGAAGTAGAGGCCTTATCCTGGAGTTTATGGGCTTTAAACATGAGTTCAAGGAGGCGGTGGACTGGGCCCGGGACCGGGTGGATGAGGGAGCGCCTGTCCTGGTGGTGGCCCACAACGATGCCGACGGCCTCACCTCCGGGAGCATTGTCCACCTAGCCCTCCTGAGGAGCGGGGCCCGGGTCCAGACACGGGGGATAAAACAGCTGGACGACGCCGTCATCCGGGAGCTGGCCGGGGAGAGGAGGCATGCCATCGTCTTCACCGACATGGGCAGCGGGCAGCTTGGCAGCATCGAGAGGCACCTCTCGAGGGATACCCATGTCCTGGTCCTGGACCACCACGAACCCGAGGACGGGGTGGTGGACGGCCCGGTCCACATGAACGCCCACCACCTGGGCCTTGACGGCTCCAGGGAGATAAGCGGCGCCGGTATGGCCTACCTCTTTGCCAAGGCCATGGACGGGAAAAACACCGACCTCTCGGCACTGGCCCTCATCGGTGCCCTGGGGGATAACCAGGGGGCACCGGGCTATATGCGGGGTGCAAACGTCGACATCCTCGAGGACGCCGTGGAGGCAGGGATGGTGCGGGTGGACAAGGACCTCAGGCTCTACGGCAGGCAGACCCGGCCCCTCTACAAGGCCATCGAGTACACCACCGAGCCCTTCATCCCCGGGCTGTCGGGGAGCGAGTCGAGGTAGTTCCTGAGCGACCTGGACATCCCCCTGAAGAGGGACGGCCGCTACACCATGCTGGCGGACCTGAGCCAGGAGGAGAGGCAGAGGCTCACCACCGCACTGATACTGAAGATGATTGAGTACCGGGTGCCCCAGGAGGTGGCCGAGGGCATCGTGGGGGAGGTCTATACCCTCCTCAGGGAGGAGAAGCGCACGCCCCTGAGGGACGCCCGGGAGTTCGCCACGCTGCTGAACGCCTGCGGCAAGAACGAGAGGTACGGCCTGGGTTTTGCCATCTGCATGGGCGACCGGGGGAAGAGCCTGGAGGCCGCCATGGAGATGCTCAGCGAGCACAAGGGGCAGATGGTGTCCTACTACAAGTGGCTGACCGAGAACAGGGACCGGGTGGGGCGGATGGAGAACATCTACCACTTCCATGGGGGCACCGAGATTCACGAGGCCGTCCTTGGGACCGTGGCCGGGATGCTCCTGAGCTCCAGGATGCTGGAGCCCCCCATGCCGGTCATCGCCTTCATGGAGACCGGGGACGGGAGGATAAAGGTCTCGGGTAGGGGTACCCGGGAGATGGTGGAGAGGGGCCTGAACCTGGGCAGGGCCATGGACCACGCCGCCGGGAAGTTGGGTGGAGAGGGCGGGGGCCACGACATCGCCGCCGGGGCCTATATCGAAAAGGGCAGGGAGGAGGAGTTCCTGGAAGTCATCGACCTGGAGATAGGGAGGCAGATGGGTGAGAAGTGAGGCCACGGTGACCTATACCTACGGGGACGAGGAGACCGCAGGTCTTGTGGCCCGGCTCCTGGAACTGGACAACCGCATAGCGCCCCGGGGGCTGAAGGTCGAGACCCTCCAGAAGGGCAGAGAGGTGGTGACGGTGGTGAGACACCAAAACCTTAATACCCTCTTCGCCACCATAGACGACCTTGTGTTCTCTGAAAGGCTCATCACAAGCCTGCTGGAGGATTGAAATGCTTAATCCCGGATGGTCAGTTCCATTTTGATGTAGTCAAAGAGAAGTCTGCATCTGCCCTCAAAGAAACTGTTACCAAGGACCACCTCTTCGCCCAAGTCATCGGCAACGAAGGCTTCCATATTATTTCGCTGGATGCTGCTTTTAAAATCCAGAGAGTAGAGGGATATCCTGTCCAAGTTTACTTTCCCTACATTGAGGGAACCGCCAGCAGCCCCCACCTCCAAGGTCTCCATACTCAAAAGGCCGAGATAGTCCCCGATAGTAGTGTCGATGAAAATGGAATCTGCTCCTGAATCGATGAGCGCTCGGACCATGAGGGTCTTTTCTCCATGCTCCAGGATCACAGGTACCCTGATGAGATTGTCTTCATCAAAAGGGTACACAAAGGACATGGAACCACGTCAGTATATGGAGTGTTTGTACCTGCTCCTGCCGTGGCTCACACAGCGAATCTCCCCTGCCCGTTTCTTGGCTATCTCAAAGAGGTCTTCCCTCGAATCTGCCAAGACGGTTTCCCCGTTATCCAGCACCGCTACATACCTCTCGGGATTCTCCCTCACCGCCTTCTCCATGATTCCATACAGGACCTTGTCTTCCATTTGCCTCATTTTTTATGCGGTTCTTCACAAAGGTAAATAATATTC
>JAADFM010000057.1:0-7258 GCA_013152845.1 Methanobacteriota archaeon
AAGAGAATCCACGACCTCTACCAGAGCGCCCTGGATACATCCCCTGCTATCATCTTCATCGACGAGCTCGACGCCGTGGGGCTAGACCGGGCCTTCCAGTCACTGAGAGGGGATGTCTCCGAGGTGGTGAACTCCCTCCTGTCCGAGCTGGACGGCATAAAGGAGAACAAGGGGGTGGTGACTATTGCCGCAACAAATAACGTGGGCATCCTGGACCAAGCCCTGCGCAGCAGGTTCGAGGAAGAGATGGAGTTCAGGCTGCCTGACAAAAAGGAACGCCTAGAGCTCCTGAGGCACTATATCGGCAAACTCCCCCTGAAGGTCTCGGCAGGCCTCGGTAAGTACGTGGCCGCCACCGAGGGTTTCTCGGGCCGGGATATAAAGGACAAACTTCTCAAGACCGCCCTCCACCGGGCCCTGCTGGAGGATGCTGGCGAGATTACCGAAGAGCACCTGGATGCAGCGCTGAAGCAGATGCCGAAAGGGACACAGCCCCCGAAAGAGATGTTCAGCTAGATGGCTAAGTTGACATCCGGGATACTCTCCAAAAGTTCAATTAAACAGTTTAAACATATGGTTATCTGGTGGTTGGAATGATATCGAAGACCGTGCTGGCAAAAGGCCAGATAGTAATCCCAAAGACCATCAGGGACCTTCTCGGGATCAATGTAGGGGATGAAGTGATAATCGATGTTGAGGAAAGATAATACTCTCTAAGAAGCGGGACGTGGTAGATGTGTTCTCCCAGGTGTGCAAAGAAGGGGCAGGAAAAATCTCGATGAAGGAAATCAAAAGACAAGTGGAGGCCAGATCCGGGGAGGTCTGATTTTGTATATCGATTCCAATATATTCATTTTCGCGACAGTTAACAGGGGGAGATTGGGGAGGAACTGCAGTGAGATTATCAGGCTCATAAATGAAAAGAAGAGTACCTGCGCATCGTCTTTCCTCGTGATTGATGAAGTAATCTGCGTCCTGCAGAGAAAAATCAGAAAGGAATCTTCCATAAAAATCGCAAAGGCCATACTCTCGATGCCGATAAAATGGATTAATATCGATAAATCCGTTATTATCAAGATAATTGAGACATATGAAAAAACCGCCCTTGACCCTAAAGATGCAATCCACGCCTCAGCGATGGAGGGGGTCGGCCTGTCCGTTATTGTGAGCGAAGATGAGGACTTCGACAACGTGAAGGATATTGAACGGCTCAGCGCCTCAGAATGCGTTGAGAGATATTGCTGAAAGCGGGAGTTTTATACCTAAACTAGGGATGAAGAAATGACGTGGCTTTATCAGGTGCTGGGAATTTCCATAGGCATTTGGGTAATATTGGGGATGTATGTATTTTCAGCGATAAAAAAGACCTATGATAAGGGAGGAACATTCACGAACGACCTTCTGGTTATCTGGTATATTATGTGGGGATTTCATCATCTACCAGTGGTTCTGTCGTCGTTGTATGGTGTTTGGCAATTGCCGATTAACAGGACATTGGCCCTGGCAGGTGGTTTGGTTATCTTTATAGTTGGGGCAGTTATATTGGCAGTGGGGATGATTGAGTTTCGTTCCTTACGTAGAGCCACAGGGCAGGATATTTCACAGCTTGTAACCACCGGGATATACCGACGGAGTAGGAATCCACAGTTCATTGGCTGGTTCTTGGTGCTTTTGGGTATATCACTTGTCGGACGTTCAGGGCTTGCTTTCATACTTACAGCAGTTTTCACAATCGTAATACACCTGTATACTATTTGGATGGAAGAGCCTTACCTTGAGCGCATATTTGGGGAAGAGTACCGCTGTTACAAATCGAGAACCGCAAGGTGGATTGGGATGCAAAAGACAGGAAGACGATGTTCAGCTAGAAGACCAGGTTGACCTCTTCCTTCTTGCAGTCGAAGACCACATTGGTCCTTATCTCTATGAGGCCCCGGACCCTGGAGAGCTCCTTTTCCACCATCCTCTTGAGGCTGTCCATGCTCTCGGTCCTGACCTTGGCGATGATGTCGTACTCCCCCAGGGAGTTGTAGACCTCGGTCACATCCGCCATGGCCGCAAGCTCCTCGGCGATCTCCGCCGTCCTGCCCACCTCCGAGCGCACCAGGATGACGGCCACGGTCCCCCTCCCGTACTCCTCCTGCTTGACGGTGATGGTGAAGGAGTCGATGACGTCCCCCAGCTTCTTTATCCGCTTGTGGACCGCCACGTCCGATATCTTCACGGCCTTGGCTATCTCCTTGTAGGGGGTGCGGGAGTTTTTCATCAATACCTCGAGTATCTTCCGGTCTGTCTCATCCACTGGAAACCACCCATTTTTTACCCATATCCTTCACTGGGTTAGGCTTTCTAACCCCGGCGGTGTTTTGCATCCTATTTAACTAGGTGGAGTTTGGATATATAAATAAGTTACTGTTTATCGTTAACATAAACCATTAGAAACATTTATATATGGTGTGAAGTCATTTTTGACTAACAGAATCAATAACAATTGTTCGAAAATCTAAGCAATACTGGAGCTCCGTGGATATGCCAGCTGCCAAGCGTGCTGTGAGGGTGGTGAAATCTTCGGGGGATACCGAGAACTTCGACCCCAACGTCATCACCACCGAATGTGTGGAGGCAGGGATAGAGTTCTGGACAGCCGCCGAGGTTGCCCTGGAGGTGGCCAGAGGTATTAAGGATGGGATATCCACCAAGGAACTCCAGCACGAGACCCTGGAGGTCCTGGCCCGCAAGAGCCCGGAGGCGGCGGACAGGTACCGCCAGTTCCACTCCATGAAGGTCCGCACCTCCCAGAACACCATCGAGGCCTTCGACCGCAAGAAGATAACCGCCTCCATACTGGAAGAGACCCGCATCCCGGAGGAGGTTGCAAAGAACGTGGCCAGGGAGGCCGAGGACGAGCTGCGCAGGCTGAAACTTAGGTTCATAAGCGGGCCCCTCATCAGGGAGATTGTCAACGTGAAGCTCCTGGAACACGGGCTGGAAGAGGCCAGGGCAGACTACACCCGGCTCGGGATGCCGGTCTATGACGCCACCCGGCTCATCGAGATGGGTGCCCGGGGTGAGACCGGTCCCTACCCCAACCCCGAGGCCGTCCACGGGCTCATGGCAGATACCATCTTCCGGGAATACGCACTCCTCAAGGTCCTGCCCCTGGACCTGGCCGACGCCCACATGAGGGGTGACATCCACATCCACGGCCTGGATTACTTCCCGACCAGGCCCTACTGCGCCCACCACGACCTCAGGTGGTTCCTCAAGACAGGGCTCAAGGTGGACGGGACCGGCAAGACCACTGCGGTTGCAGGGCCGGCCAGGAAGGCCCAGGTTGCCGTTCTCCATGCCGCCAAGGCCCTGGCCGCGGCCAGGACGAACCTGTTCGGTCCCCAGGGTATGGACTTCTTCAACGTCTGGCTTGCCCCATATATCCGGGGCATGGACTACGCCGAGGTCAGGCAGGTTGCACAGATGTTCATCTACGAGACGGGCCACATGTACGCCGGGGGCCGCATCCTCCCCTCTGACATCAACATAGAGTACGGGTGCCCCGAACTCCTCGCCGGTGTCCCGGCCGTCCTGCCCGGTGGCGAGGTGAAGGACAGGACGACCTACGGGGACTTCGAGGAGGAGGCAAGGGACCTGGCGCGGGCCCTCACCGAGGTCTACCTGGAAGGGGACCACGCCGGCAAGGGCTTCCCCTTCCCGCGGCCATCCTACAAGCTCAGGGGGGAATACCGGGGCAGGGACGGTTACGACGAGTTCATGGTCACAGTCCACGAGACCGCGGCACGCTTCGGCACGCCGAACTTCATAAACCTCGAAGCCACCCCCGGCGGGAACGTCTCGGGCCTGGGGGAGGGCATAATGTTCCATGCCGATACCGAGGACCTGGAGGACCTCAAGGCCGGCACCCTCAGGTCCGGGTGCCTCCAGGCGGTGACCATCAACCTACCGCGCATCGCCTACCAGGCCGGGGGGCGGGAGGACCGCTTCTACCAGCTCCTGGACGAGAGGATGGAAGGCGCCAAGGGGGTCATCGACACGAAAAGGGACATCATCCGGGGCAGGCTCGACGGGGGTCACCTGCCCTTCCTGGGCCAGGAGGCCGAGGGCGAGAGGTACTTCAGGGTCAACCGGGCCTTCCAGCTGATAGGTTATGTGGGCCTCAACGAGACCGCCCGGGCCTTCACCGGCCACGAGCTCCACGAAGAACCGGCCGCCAGGCGCTTCGCCAGGGAGGTGGTAGCCCACATGGCAGATACCCTGAAGACCTGGCGGGATGAGACGGGACTGCGGTGGGTCCTGGGCCAGACACCGGACGGCGCCACGGCCCGTCGGCTGGCAAAGCTCGACTACGGGCTCTTCGCCTCCTCGGCGGTGGTCCAGGGGGACAGGGAGACCGGAGATGTCCACTACACCGGCTGCGCCCACGTGAGGGACGGCGCACCGGCAGGCCTCATGCAGCGGCTGGAGATAGAGGGAGAGTTCCATCCCATGCATTCGGGGGGCATGATTACCCTGGTGCCGGTTGAGGAGGAGCGGCGAAGGCCCGAGGACCTCCTGGACCTGACCAGGGACATCACAGAGAAGACCGGGGTGGGGTACTGGGCATACCGCCCGGGAGGTGCAGGCTGTGGGTAAGGACGAAATGGACGAGTTCCTGGAGTACAAGAGGCAGAGGCTGGAGGAGATTGCCGCGGTCATAAGGGCCAGCGAGGAGGGGCTGACCCTCTCCATGGACGAGGTGAGTTCCGACATCGACGCCCTCTACCAGAGGCTCGAGAAGCTGAGGAGCGAGTTCCAATGGCTGAGATAAAGGAGGCATCGTGATTGCTGGTTGACGTTCTCCTGGATGTGAACATCCCAAAAGAACCTCAACAGCGGGAGGAGGGCACTCCACGTTGGGGATATCGATACCAGCATGGACGACGAGGAGATCCTGCACCTCCTGTCGAAATTCAAGTGTCTTGTGGTGACCCACGACCGTGAGCTTGCGGTCCGGGCGTCCAAGAAGTACCGGTCCCTGTTCATCAGGGACCCCCTGCCGCCGGACGACATCATCCAGTGCCTTGAGAAAAACGAGCAGCTGCTCAAGACCGCAAGCATCTTCTGCGAAAATGACATCAAATGCCAGAACTGCGGGCGTTAGTTCATCTTCCTGGCTTCATCGCTCAGGAAAGGAGGGGTCCAATGGGGGGCCAAAGTCGCTGCCATTCCACCTCCAACCTCTCGGCTTTTTTCCATGTCCCCCCTGCCCCTCCGCTTTCGATGATAAAATTTTCTAATATACCGTGATGATTGCTAATTTGTGCATAACTCTTATTCTCCTTCCATACTCCTTAAATATTCTGCGAACAATGGGTGGTACAATCTGTATTTCCCCCTAGATATCTTGATTAGCAGTTCTTTCTTTCCCAGACGCTCGAACAGTTTCGGCTGGGATTTCCCTTCAATGTCGGATGGAGAAAAGACTTCCTTCCCCAGTTTTGCACATCTTAATAAGATTAGCTTTTCGGCATCGGTTGCTATGTCATAATCGTCCTGAAATTTACTCCTGGCAAGGTGGCTGATAAGTTCCCCCCTAATCCCCTCAAATTTCTCGGGGGTCAAATCCCCTTCCTTATAGATTCGCAGGATATCGCGCATAATGCTCGCGATGAAAAACGGGTGGCCTTCTGTCATCTTATGTATCTGCTCAACCACATCATCAGAAATTTTGAGTGGTACACCACTTACTTCCAGGGGTTTGGTAATGGCCTCTTTCGTTCCAGAGAGATCAAAATTGACCAGCTCGAATTTCTCGAACAGCCGGGTGAAGGGCTCGGCCAGTTCATGCATCTCGGGGTAAATGAATATCGGCCCGGTAATCACAAAAAGATATCTCGCCCCGTCCGCAGACAGTGTTTGGATGTCGGTCCTCAGGTCATAGAGGCTACCTTTCCATCCATCGGTTATCAAGTAATGAATGTCATCCATCATTATAACCGCTAGATCAATCCCGCTGTTTTCGAGTTTGCCCCATAGCCTGCCCAGGGCATCGAGTAGACTGTGCTCCTTTGTTTTTCGTCGCAATTCTGGGGACATTGATATGCTATTAATTTTCCACTGCTCCCATATTTTAGCCTCTTCTTTAATGACTTCCCCAACTCTTCTTTTCAATGGTATGGATGTGGAATACTGCTTTGAAATTGCATCCAGGAGGCAGGAGGTGAAGACATCTGCATCCTCGCATATTGACGGCTTCAAAGAGAACAAAACAGAGAAGGCGTTTATGGAATCCTTCATTTCATTGTGGAGGATGTCCCTGAACTTCTGGAGGGTGGATGTCTTGCCAATACCCCAGTTTCCAAGTACCGCGATATTGTCGGGCTTCGTGCTCTTTGACCCACCGGCTTCGTTGATATTCATCCTGAAGAAGTCCAAGATTTCGTCTCTATCTGCGAAAAATTTTGGCTCAACCGGGCCTCGGGCATAAAACGGATTCGCTGTCATTTTTGCCATCTTTGTCATTTTAACGTGGTTGTCATCCTTGTCATCTTCGTCACAGCCGGTACCAGATCATCCTTGCCTTCCAGAGACATTTTCTGTGAACGAGCCTGCTTCTGTAAAATGTTGCGGTTCCTCTTTTCACCACCCCACCGCAGACTGCACAGTGCTTTTTCTGAGCCAATTTTTCTCCCACCTTGCTTGATTCTATTAAATGGGGGGATTTGCTATAAAAAACATCCGAAAATCAATATCCCAAAAACCAGTTCCCACTCTTTAGGAATAGAGGATGTGATAGAAAACACGGACCTGGTAGTTTGCAAAAGATGCTTGGTAGAAGGCTGGAGGGGATAGCAGAACGTTATCTTTAAAAAAGGAAAACCGGCAGGCGTTTTCAACACTTCAGGCCCACCGCCGGTCTGGCGTAACAGCCTATGTGGTAGTGGGTGAAGCGCCTGAATACACTTGCCTGGTTTTTCTTTATGGCCTTGTGGCACTTGGCGCACTTGAATTCCACAAATATCACCCCACTCTAAGCTGTTAAAGTCTTTTCAGCGCAAGTAACGAGTAAAAACAATCATGAAGCCTTAAACCAGGCCACGATGTTGGCTGCCAGGCGGCGGTTGTCCCCCTCGTCCAGGAACCTGTCGGTGAAGGGGGCGTCGTCGGCGACCACCACGACCCTGCCCCTGCCGTAGTCCCTGACCGCCAGGATGCCGTAGGTGTCCCGGAACTCCCCCTCCTGGTATCTGCCGTCCATGTTGAA
>JAADFM010000057.1:7367-8544 GCA_013152845.1 Methanobacteriota archaeon
CTGATGTCGGTGACATAGAAGTCGCTTTGATGTCCCCCGATGAGGTCTGTCTCCTCCACGATGGGCTGGACGGTGGACAGGATGCCCAGCTCATTCAGCAGGGGGGCCACCGGCTCGGCGATGTGGATGAGAACCAGGAGGTTGCCACCTCCCCTGACATAGTCCAGCACGGCCCGGGTCTCCTCCTCCCCCAGGGGCGCCAGGGGACCTGCCAGTACCAGGACGGCGGTGCCATCCAGGAGCTCCGGGGTGATGGGCTCGGTCCGGGCCTGGGTATCGTAACCCGCCTCTTTGAACATCCCGTAGACGGTGGTATAGCCCAGGGCGTCTACGTCCATGGGCTGGAAGGCCTCCCGGTGGGAGAGGTCGAAGACCACCCGCTCCCCCTGCCCGGACGGGCCCAGGCATCCTGCCGCAAGGATGAAGAGAACGAGGTAGTAGCGCATGGTCTTTTAGTCCCTGTCTCTGAAAAAGGAGAGGATGACCTTCTTCTGGCCCCGCCTCAGTATCTCAGAGAGTGTGGATATGGAGATGTCGAAATGCCTGGCAATCTCCCGGACGCCTATCCTCTTCGGGGCCTCGAAATACCCCTTCTCGATGGCATAGCGGAGTATCTCGTCCTCCTTCTCTGTCAGGGTCTCGTCCTCGGTGAGGCGGCCCACCTTCTTTATCCTGAACTCGAAACCGTGCTCCTTTAGCCTATCTGAGAGGCGCTTCAGGGCGTCCCTGGTGGCGATAAGGTTCCAGACAATCTCCTCGCCCTCCATCCTGGCCTCGGAGATGAAGCACTCGGACTCCACGATGTTGCGTGCAGGCAGGCAGCGCTTCACGGCAACTGCCGCCTTGGTCTTGCCGCCCCCCACAGACGAGAAGTCCATCCTGTAAACCGAGGGGTCCTCCCTCAGGTTCTCCAGGAGCTCCTTCAGGCACTCCTCCTCGGCCTTTATCTCCATCAGGCTTGAGACCCCCTCCTCGTCGTGGGGCCTGGTCTGGACCACCTTGATTCTGGCCTTGCTCATGGCGGCGTGGCGCATGGCGCAGGTTGCGGGCATCTTCATGGTCACAACTGCCTCAATCATCAGGTTATGATTTAGCAGTTATATTATGTAAGCCTTGTCTCTTGAAACCGCATTTTTTATGTATGAGGTGCGACCACATCCTGGGACATGACTCTGGC
>JAADFM010000058.1 GCA_013152845.1 Methanobacteriota archaeon
GAAGAAGACGGTGCTGGCCGTGGCCGGGGGTAAGCTCTCCGAGGGCGTGGAGTTCACCCTCGACAGAGAAGGGGTAAGGAAGAGCGTTGTCAGCACGGTGATAATCGCCGGGCTGCCCTTCCCGGTCCCGGACCTGGAGATGGAGATAAAGAGGGCCTTCTTCGAGGAGAGGTACGGCCAGGGGCGCTCCTTCATCCTGCTGTCGGTGCTGCCCATGATAAACCGGGTCCTCCAGGCGGTGGGGAGGGCCATCCGCAGCGAGGAGGACAGGGCGTCCATCGTCTTCCTCGACGACCGGCTGGAGTACCTGAGGTACCTCCCGGAGGAGATGGGCGAGGAGCTCCAGGTGGAAGACCTCGACGGCATCATCAGGGAGATGGAACGCTTCCACCGGTGAAGAAAACATAAAATACCCCACCCCCCATTCTAATACCATGGCCCGCCCGGCAACTGAGAGGGCATACATCCTCCTTGTGGCAGGCTTCTCCATCCTTGCCATAACCCCCCTCCTCAAACCCGGGTTCTTCGCCTCCGATGACATGCTGGCCCCGGTCTACCGGCTGGTGGAGCTGGACGCCTGCCTGGGTGACGGGGTCCTCTTCCCCAGGTGGTTCCCGGACCTCTACGGGGGGCGGGGGGCGCCATTCTTCAACTACTACGCACCCCTGGCCTACTACGCCGCGGAGGCATTCCACCTCCTGGGCCTGGGCTATGCGGACTCCGTCAAGGCGGTCTACGGGGCCTCTTTTCCCCTCTCCGGTGTCTTCATGTACCTCTACCTCCGCCAGAGGGCAGGGCCCCCCGGTGCCCTGGTGGGCGCTGTCCTCTACATGTACGCCCCCTACCGGTTCGTGGACGTCTATGTCAGGGGCACCCTGGCGGAGTCCTTCTCCTTCGTCCTCTTCCCCCTGGTCCTCTACCTCCTGGACCAGGCACTCAAAGACCCGGGGGTGGCTCGCCTGAACCTCCTTGCCCTGGCCTATGCCTGCCTTGTGCTCACCCACAACGTCATGGCCCTGGTCTTCACCTGCTTCCTGGCCCTCTACTGGGCGGTCCTGGGCAGGGGCGGACACCGGGTCAAAGCGGGACTGGGCCTTGCGGCAGGACTTGCCCTTTCGGCCTTCTTCTGGCTCCCTGCCCTCGGTGAGATGGGGTACGTCAAGATAGAGAGGGCCCTCCTCGGGTTCGGTTACGCTGGACCCCTCCAGCTCCTGCCCGAGCTCGCCGGGTTCCCCCAGCGCCAGATAGAGCTGAACTTCCAGCTGGGCATCTTCTCCATCCTGGCCCTCCTCTACGCCGCATTTTTCCTGCGGGACAGGTACAGCAGGTTCTTCCTGGGGCTCTCGGCCCTGGCCATCTTCCTCGTGCTACCCTACTCCGGGGCCATCTGGCGCCACCTGCCACTTGCCGGGTTTGTCCAGTTCTCCTGGCGGCTCCTGGCCCTGGTGGCGCTTTCGAGCTCGGTCCTCGGGGGCCTGGCAGTCCACCGGATGGACATGCCCGGGAAAAGGGCCGCCCTCCTCTGCCTCCTGGTGGCCCTCTCCTCCTCGCCCTTCATCGGCCTGCGGGGGACCGTGGATTTCGACCCCGGTGAGCTCACCCCGCAGGGCCTCAGAAACCTCAACGCCGGCCTTACCTACGCCGACGAGTACATGCCGGTGGACGCAACCCACCTCCCGGTCAGGGAGGGTCGGGTGGAGGTCAGAGGGGGCCAGGCAGGGGTCCTCGACATCCGGGAGGGGTGCTCCTATGCGGCCCTGGACATCGTGACGGCAACGGGTTCCACCATCGCCGTGGACCTCTACTACTTCCCGGGCTGGACCGCCTATGTGGACGGGGCCAGAACCCAAATCGAAAAGGACGGGACGGGACGGGTCCTCCTCGATGTCCCCCGGGGGCGCCACCTCGTCCTCTTGAGATTCGAGGACACCCCCCTCAGGAGAATCGCCACCGCCCTGTCCCTGGCCACCCTGGCCCTTATGGCCCTCCTATCGGCCCGCTCCCTCCTTCGCCAGTATCCCCCTGGCCGCCAGGACGCCGGTGGCCGAGGCGATGCTCAATGAACAAGATTTGCAGATGGTTTATATAGCAGATGTTAAAATGTTCAGATAATTACGATGTGTGCGGCAGAGATTAAAGGAAAAACAGTGACGATTCCACTTGAAGAGTATGAATCAATGAAAGAGACCATAGAAATCTTAAGTGACCCGGAAGCAACCAAAAGAATAATTGAATCCATCGAACAGGCAAAAAAAGGAAAGACTATCTCCGAGGAAGAGTTCCGCCAGAAATTTGCTCTATGATTTTTGTTATGTCCCTTCTGTAAACCCTGTCTCGGAAATCCACGTCAATCAGGTAAACCCTTTTCTCATTTTCCATCGGCATATAGATGACCCTTATGTTTCCGACCCTGAGACTGAAACACCCTCGAAAAGGGCCTCTGAGGGGGTTTATGTCTGTGGGGAAATTCCTTCAACTTCTGAATGCTTTTATGAACTTTCAATTGATCCTTCCTGCTGAGCTTGGCGAACTGCCTTACGAAGAGTTCTGTGTATTCGAATGTGTAAGGTGCTTGGCTACGCGTCATCTCCCCCCCCATATTTTTTGCGTAACTCTTCCTTTATTTTTTCGATATATGCAAGGTGCTGTTTGATGTTGTTTAGAACTTCCTCTTTTGTTATATCATCGAAAATTGCTAAGTCTGCATACATCTTACACTTATCTTCAACTTCTCTATCGATTAAATCAAAGCGGCCACAGGCTGCTAATATCTCAAAATTAGATACATAATTATAAAATTCTTCACCCTCTTTAATGGGTCGGACTTGGAATGAATTTTTATAAATAACTTCGTAAGTGGAATCCACGATAGCACTTTGGAGAGCATCAGCAATTTCCCATTCTTCTGCAAATGCTGCCTTCTTTATATACCTACGAAATTCTTTTGATTTTGCAATTTCTAAAACAGTGTTTTTTACGATTTTAAAGATGCTACTATCAGGTTCACTTAATTTAAGTGTCCTTTCTCTAAGCAGCTCATCTTCCTTCCCTCTTTTAACCAATTTTCTTTCAGCAAAAAATATCCGACTTTTTCCTGTTTCGGTAGTTGTACTTTTGGAAGAGACCATGCCCGCGTTTTCAAGGATTTCAAGATGCTTCCGAGCCGTAGGTATTGAAGTTCCTAAAAATTCGGGCATACCTTAAATTAAAACTACATGGCATGGAGTCCGAAATGTTAAAATTAAACCACCCCTTCCTTCGCCAGTATCCCTCTGGCCGCCAAGACGCCGGTGGCCGAGGCGATGATGATGCCCCTTGATACCCCGGCCCCGTCCCCGGCCACGAAAAGGTTGGGGATGGAGGTCTCCATGGTGGGGCCCACCTCCACCTTCATGGCGTAGTACTTTATCTCGGGGGCGTACAGCAGGGTGGAATCCGAGGCCACCCCGGGCATGACGGCGTCCAGCTTCTCCAGGCCCTCCAGGATGTTGGTCACGATGCGGTGGGGCATGACCATGGAGATGTCCCCGGGGGTGACACCCCGCAGGGTGGGTTTGACAATGCCCCGGTCTATCCTCTTCCAGGTGGAGCGCCGGCCCCTGCGCAGGTCCCCCAGGCGCTGGATTAGGGGTTTGCCCCCGCCCAGGGTGGTGGCGGTCCGGGCGATGGAGGTGCCGTAGTCCGTCGAGTTCTCCACCGGTTCCGTAAGCTCTATTCGGGTAAGAAAGGCGAAGTTGGTGTTCCCGGACTCCTCGTCCCTGAGGGAGTGGCCGTTGACCCCCACGTAGTCCTGGTAGACCTCCTTGACCATGTAGCCCCGGTGGTTGACGCAGAAGGTGCGCACGAAGTCGTCGTAGGTCTTGGTGAAGATATGGAACTTGGGGTCCCGGTTGATGGAGCATACCGGGTCCATGACGATGGCCGGCACCTCCACCCTCACACCCACGTCGATGGGGCCGTGGTGCATCTCCATCCCAAGCTTCTGGGCCTGCTCCACAAGCCACGATGCCCCGGAGCGGCCCGGGGCAGCGATGACGTATCTGGCCATGATGCGCCTGCCGTCGCCGAGCTTCACGGAACCGTTGGAGATGTCCACCACCTGTGTCTTGAGGATGAACTCAACGCCCACCTTCTCAAGATGGTCCTTGATGGACTTCACCACCTCCGGGGTGTGGTCGGAGCCGATGTGGCGCTGGGGTATCTGGACGAACTTGATGCCCACCGAGGCCGCCTTGCGGGAGAGCTCCTCTTCCTCCCTGGAGGTCGCCTCGTAGAGCCTGTCCGGGGTCCCGTGTTTGACCCATATCCTGTCCACATACCTAACCAGCTCCCATGCCTCCTTCTCGGGGAGGAAGTGGTAAAGGTTGCCCCCTATGTCCGGCCTGAGGTTGAGGGTTCCATCAGAAAGCCCCCCGGCACCCCCCACCCCGCTCATGATGTTGCAGGGCTCGCAGTGGATGCACTCCTCGGTCTTCTCCATGGGGCACTGGCGGTCTTTCATGTCCTTGCCCATGTCCACGATGAGGACCCGGAGGTCGCTCTTCTCCCTGAGCTCGTAGGCGGCGAACATCCCGGCCGGACCCGCGCCCACAATGACCACGTCGTATTCCTTCATTCCGTCACCGTTATCCTGATTTAACTCCATGAGAAGATAAGGGTTACGGGACCTTCACCGACATGTTGACCGCTATCTCGGCGATGTCGGTGCTGTAACCGGCGATTCTGGAGAGGGAGTCCAGCATGGTCCACTTGAGGAGGGATTCCTGAACACCCCCCTTTTCCATGAAGAGCCGGTTGGTCATCTGGAGGTGGGTCCTTTCCACCGTCGTGGTCCCCATGAATACCTCATCCAC
>JAADFM010000059.1 GCA_013152845.1 Methanobacteriota archaeon
GTGGTCCGCTCCCTCTCCAAGTTCTTCGGCCTCGCCGGCCTGAGGGTGGGGTATGCCCTGTCCAACCCGGAAACCATAGAGATGATGGAGAAGGCCAGGCTGCCCTTCAACCTCAGCAGTATAGCCCAGAGGGCGGCGGTAAAGGCCCTGGAGGAGCGGGAGTGGTTTGATAAAATAAGGGAGGAAATCCTCAAGGAAAGGGAGGCTGTTGCAGGGGCCCTCAACCGGATAGAGGGGCTAGAGGCTTTGGGGTCGGAGGCGAACTTCCTGCTGGTCCGGCTTCCCTCAGGGGTGAACATGGAGAGGTTCATCGCCGGCCTACACAGAGAAGGGGTCATTGTAAGGGATGTCACAGGACTGCATGGGCTGAAAAACAGGTATATAAGGGTGACCATCGGTAAAAAGGAGGAAAACAGGAGGCTGATTTCTGCGATACAAGATTGCTTATGAAAGGAGGTCTTTGCTCATGTCATGCAAACCCTATAAACCCGGAACCGCCCTCTGGTACGCCATTCTAACCAGGATAATCGACGTCGTCTGGGGACCGTGGTGTCCATGGTGCCGGAGGCTGAGGTGAATCTGCCATGGCAAACCCCTTCTACATCCTGGATGTCTTTGCCGAGAAGAGATACACCGGCAACCAGCTTGCGGTGGTCAGGGAGGCGGGAGGGCTCTCCGACGAGGAGATGCAGGCCATTGCCAGGGAGATGAACTACTCCGAGACCACCTTCATCCTCTCCGGTGAGACCAGGGACGGCGGCTATGACGTCAGGATTTTCACCCCGAAGGAGGAGGTGCCCTTTGCAGGCCACCCCACCCTCGGCACGGCCTATGTGATACAGAGACAGAGGGAGATAATAAAAAGGCCCGTGGAGACCGTCACGTTGAACCTCAAAATCGGCCAGATCCCTGTCACCTTCGATTCAGATACCCTGTGGATGGAGCAGAAAAACCCGGAATTCGGCCCCGCCTTCAGGCCGGGAGAGGTCTTGGAGGTCCTGGGCCTCGATGCCGGAGATATAGAGACGAGGTATCCCATCCAGGAGGTCTCCACCGGAATCCCCTTCATCATAGTGCCCCTGAAGAATCTCGACGCCGTAAGAAAGGCCAAGATTGACAGGGAGAAGTACTTTGAGCTGATTGCCAATACCTGGGCCAAGGCCATCCTGGTCTTCTGCCCTGAGACTTACAAAAGAGAAAACCACCTCAACGTCAGGGTCTTTGCCGACTACTATGGCGTCCCTGAGGACCCGGCCACCGGGAGTGCGGCGGGATGCCTTGCCGGGTATCTTGTAAAGACCGGGTACTCCGGAACCGGGAGCATCGAGCTCAGGGCCGAACAGGGTTACGAGATAGACAGGCCCTCCCTGCTCTACCTGCGGGCAGAAGAAAGGGAGGGGGAGATAGACGTGAGGGTGGGCGGGAAGGTGGTCATGGTGGCAGAGGGCAGGCTGGTGGGATGATATGGAGCTTGAGGATATCCTGAAACAGCTCGAGGCCACCCGGGACCCAAAGGGGATGGAGGGCATGGCCAGGTTCGGCATCAATGTGGAGAGGGCCTTCGGGACCCGGATTCCGGTGCTGAGGAAGATGGCGAAAGAGATCGGCAAAGACCACAACCTCGCCCGGAAGCTATGGGAGGCGGGCTACCGGGAGACCAGAATCCTGGCCTCCATGGTGGAGGAGCCCTCAAAGGTGACACCGGAGCAGGTGGACGAATGGGTGAGGGACTTCAATTCTTGGGAGGTGTGCGACCAGTGCTGCATGAACCTGTTTGACAAACTCCCCTTCGCCTACGAGAAGGTCTTTGAGCTTGCAGAGCGGGAGCCGGAGTTCGAAAAGAGGGCCGCCTTCGCCCTTATAGCGTGCCTGGCCTGGCACGACAAGGAGGCCCCAGATAGTAAATTTGAACGGTTCCTGCCCCTGATAAAGGAGCACTCCACTGACGGGCGCAACTATGTCAAGAAGGCGGTGAACTGGGCGTTGCGCCACATCGGGAAACGGAACAGGACCCTCCACTCCAAGGCCCTGGAGACCGCCTATGAGATAAGGGAGATCGATTCCAGGGCAGCCAGTTGGATTGCCAGCGACGCTATCAGGGAACTGGAAAGCAAGAAGGTCCGGGAGAGGCTGGAGGCCACGGGTTGAGGAAAGCATGAAGGTCCTCATCACCGGGAAACCAGGCTGCGGCAAGACCACCCTCTGCGAGAAGGTAGTAGACGCCATAAAGGCAGCAGGCAGACCCGTGGGCGGCATGGTCTCCAAAGAGATGAGGGAAGGCAGGGGCAGGGTGGGCTTCAAGGTCATCGACGTGGCCACCGGCAGGGAGGGGATATTGGCTCACACCGAGGGCAAAGGCCCCAGACTCGGGAAGTATCGGGTAAACCTCCACGACCTGGAAGATGTGGGGGTGGGGGCCATGGAAAGGGCCATTGATGAAGGCATCTTCCTGGTCATCGACGAGATCGGTCCCATGGAACTCTGCAGCCGGCGGTTCATTGAAATAGTTGAGAGGGCCTTTGAGGCAGACCTGGACATCCTGGCCACCATCCACTACCGGTCAAGGCACCCCCTGGTGGAGAGGCTGAAAGGAGAAAGGGAAAACGAACTCATGGTCATGGACGAGGGGAACAGGGACAGGTTCCTTGCCTGCATATTTGAAAGACTTGGTCTCCGAAATTCAATAAATAATAGGAAAATTTAAAATATTCTTCTGTGAAATATTAATCATGGTCTCAGAAAAAGAAAAAAAACACTCCCAGAACATATCCCCTGAGCTCAACGAGAGGAAGTCGGTGACCCTCTACAGCCTCATGAAGAAGGGGAGGATGACCGACGCCGAGCTCATGAACTACATCGACCTGAAAAGCGCCAATTCCGCATCCTACTACAGGAGGGACCTGGAAGAGCAGGGCATCATCAAGGGGTATACCGCCCTGGTGGACTGGAAAAAGCTGGGCTATCCCACCGAATTCCTGGTCCTCATCGAGGGCAGGGACATGGAGACGAACTTCAATATCGAAAAAGAGATTGTCTCCTCCCTGGAGGACTACATCAAGACCAAGGGGGATGTCCTCATCCTACCCAGCGGAAACGGCCGGGTGCTCATCGCAAATATCATGACCTGCTTCGGAGAGCGGCCCCTCACCCTCATCCACGGCCACGCGACATCAGAACACGACGCCCTCATATACTTCAGGTACTACGTTGCCGAGAAGTTCGTGGATGCCAAAAACTCATTCCTGACTGTCAAGGGCAAGGGCATTGAAAACCACTTCATACAGGAGAGCTACATCGATTTCATGAAGGGCTCTTTCTCGGAGGAGGAAGGCCTGGACCTCCCGGAGGAGTTCAGGAAGCACTTCCCCTCCCTAAAGCCGCGCCAGAAGGGGAGGAAGGGCTAGGCTACTCCAGCTCCAGTTCCTCCCTCCCGAAGACCCTGAACCCCTCCCCGGAATAGAGGATGGGGAAGTACTGGGTGTCGTGGTTGGTCACCCTCATCTTCACTATGCCGATGTAGCGCTCCAGGGCAGAGAGGATGTCCCCCCTCTTCTGGAAATCCATATGGATTATCCCGTCGGCAAGGAACTCCTCGACCCCGTATTCCCCGTAGAGGGGGCTGTCCGGGGACATCTCGGATATGAGGAGGGCGGTCTTGCCCAGGGCCTTGAGCTGCTTGAAGAGGAGGAATATCTCCCTCCTGGGGTCCTTCACCGAGGTGAGGGAGTAGAGGGCGTTGAGGGAGTCGATGACGAGGATGTCAAACTCGTGCTCCCTCTCGAGTCCCTTGATATAGGTGCTGATTTGCAGTATCCAGTCGTCCTGGGCCTGCTCGTCGATGAAGGATTCCACCTGGCTGAAGTCCACCAGGTGAACGCCCTTGTGCTCCTTCATGTTCAGCTTCTTCATCTGCTGCATCAGGGAGTCCTCGTCCTGCTCCAGGGTGATGTAAAGCCCTTTGAGGCCCTCGTTTACCGCATTGTTGTAGAGTATGCTGTAGGCCAGGGAGGACTTCATGGTACCTGCGGTACCGCAGATCAAGGTGACGCTGTTTTCGGGTATGCCCCCCTCCATGTGCTTGTCCAGACCTTCGACATAGGTCTTAATCCGGGAAATTCCTTGCTCGACCATCGGTATGTATTATAATAAGACTTAAATATAAGGCTTTTCTATAATTTATCCAGCCGGAGAGGGTAAAATGCCAGACAGGACTTACTTCTGGAAAAAAGGAGTCGCCACTGGGACAGCCAAAATCAACGTCGCCATCAACGTCCTCATCGCCATCCTGCTGAAGTTTTTCAGGTAAGGCTTAAATGCATAAAAGGGCCAGTTCTAGCCGGTGACGGAAGATAGAACCTGATGTCTTGGTTGTCGGTGCAGGACCTGCCGGGGCCAGCGCGGCAGCGGCCGCTGCGGGGAAGGGGCTCAAGACCCTGCTGATCGAGAAGTGGGAGAAGGCCCCGCAGGAGGTCTTCGACGTTGCCATCGGCGCATACCTGATGCCCTTTTTGCCATTCAGGATTCCGCAGGAACTCCTGACATGGGATATCGACAGGCTGGTGTTCCGGTGCGGCAGGATCTCCATCGAGCGGGCAGGGGGGGCCTGGAAGAGCTATGCCGTGGACAGGGAAAGATTCGACTCCTGGCTCAGGGAGCGGGCCGTGGAGGAGGGGGCCGAGCTGCGCCTTGGTACCGAGGTTTTGGACCTGGAATTGAGGGGAGGGATGGTTGCGGGGGTCAGGGTCACAGGTGGGGACGTCCTGAGGCCTGGGGTACTGATTGCCGCCGACGGGACCGATTCCGCGGTGCGCCGCAAGGCAGGATTGAACAGGCAAGACCCCATCATCGGCCAGGGGATTGGCTACGAGCTGGAGGGTGCGGAGCTTTTGTATCCCCACGGGGACCAGTTCTTTTTCGGGAGTTTTGCCCCAGGCGGATACGGGCACCTGTTCCCCCTGGGGGAGAATCGGGCGGGTGTGGGAGTGGGCAGCATCCTCACCGGCGACATCGAGTCATGCCTTGAAGGGTTCCTCGAACTGCCCGGGGTGCGGGAGCAGGTAGGGGGTGCGAGGGTGGTGAAGAGGAAGAGGGCCCCGGTCCCCTTCGACAGGCTGAGCGAGGGGATACAGTACGGGAACCTCCTCCTTGCCGGGGACGCCGCATCCCAGAACATCAAACCCCTGATGGAGGGATACCTGCCTTCCATCATCTGCGGGGATATCGCAGGCAAAAGTGCGGCCGAGGCCATCCTGGAAGGGAGGGAGATGAGGTATGAGGAGAGGGTCCGGAAAAGACTCGGCCTCCTCTTCGATGAGTCGGACAAATACGTGGGTCTGATTAAGGAACTGACCGGCGTCCGGGAGGAGGTCCAGTACCTACTGCTGATGGGGCTCTGCGCCAACGTCATCTCGCCCGGGGAGGCGCTTGAACTGAAAGGCAGAGGGGCCGAGGCAGTGAGGATGCGCCTGGAGGAGTGGAAGGGGAGCCGGTACCAGCAGGTTAGGAGCCGGATGCTGGAGGCCCTGGGGCTCATCTACTTCCGGCTGAGCTCGATGTTGTGAAAGGTATATATAGACGCAAATCATCATTACAGAGGAGATGGCCGTGGAATGCGATGTGCTTGT
>JAADFM010000060.1:0-4776 GCA_013152845.1 Methanobacteriota archaeon
GGCGCCGGCCTTGAGAGCCGGTAGAGCTTCCGCTCTGCATGGGTTCAAATCCCATCCCCGGCGTTTGGATCCACTCGCAATCAAGCTGTTCGCACGGGTACCTTCGGAATGATTGCTCGTGTCTCCACCCAAGTATTGTTGTCGCTGTCGCGAATGAGAGAAGGGATATGTTCTTTTCCAGGGGTTTGCTAGAGGATCTTTGGTAGTTCAGTTTCTTCTTTCAGCCTCTTTGATCTTCTCATGAAACTTTCTATGTCGACGTCTTCTGTCCCCCTGTGAAGGCAAAAAACGTTGTCCAGTCCATGAAAATCTTTTTGAAAAAATAAAAAAGAGGAGGGGGGTCTACCCCCTTTTCCTGAGCCGGTATCCCACCAGGGGCAGGAGGACCAGCAGGGACACCAAGGTCGGGCCGCAGATGCCCTTGGCAGCCGGTGGGGCCTCCCCGCCTCCGGCTGCACCCTGGCTCTTCAGTTCCTCCACATCCTTTATTGCACTCAGTTTCCTGTACCAGTCTGCAAGATGTGAGCCGTCGTCGGCCACCTCGTAGGCGCCCTCCCAGTGCTGCCAGTCCTGACCCTGCATGAAACCGCCCATCCTCCAGATACGGCCTTCGTGGTGCCATACCTCATGCCATAGGTTGTCGACCTCGCTTTTGCCGTTGAACTTGATGTTCTCGTCCAGGTTCTTCTCCTTGATAGGGTCGTAGTACTTCTTCTTTATGGCCAGGGCAACGGCGTTGTAGACATGGATGACCTTGTCCGCCTTGTTCAGGTCGCCCTTGGCCCAGGCGGTGGAGTGGCACTGGCCGCATATCTTGAGCATGGCCTTGCGCTTCTCCTCTGGACTCTTGAGAGAATCACCGCCGAAGGCGTCGGCCCTGGTCTCGCCCTTGGACCACCACTTCCCATCTCCCACATAGGCTTCATAGACCTCTGGAGCGAAGGTCTTGGCTGTACCGAAGGGGTTGGGCGCCCCGGTGGTCACCTCGGCCAGGCTTCCCGGGGGCAGGTCGTGGAGCTCCTCGTAGCGTGCCGCAATCTCTGGGTCTATGGGATACTTCTCTTCCCCTGACCAGTACTTGGGCTCTGTGGGCCAGGAAAAAGCGGGCTCCAGTTCCCACTTCAGCCGGGAGCTCACGTCGTGGGTGGTCCCGAGGCTGGTGCCGAGACCGCTCATGTGGCATACGGCACAGGTAGGGGCCTGGATATCCTCGGGGTCCAGTTGCCCGTCCTCACCACCGGACCAGTCCATCTCCTCGCCGTAGCTTGCGAAGATGTTTCCGTGCATGCTCTCTTCATAGATTTCCCTCTGGGGGTGGTCCGGTCCAAGGTGGCACTGGCCGCAGGTCTCGGGCTTGCGGGCCATCTCCACGCTGAAGCGGTGTCTCGGGTGGCAGGCCGCGCAGGAACCCACGCTGCCGTCGGGATTGAACCTCCCGATTCCGTTGTTGGGCCAGTTTATGAGCTCCCCGCCCTCTCCCACCATTATCACAGTACCGTGGCAGTCAAGGCAGCCTCCCTCGGCACTCTCTCTGGAAAAGTGGGTCTTGTAGTTCTTTGTCTGGCCACTTGTGACACCGTCTTCCACTGCTTCACCCTCTACCACACCGTAGGCGGAAAGGGAGAACAGTCCCGCCTCGTCGTGAAGGCTTTCTCTGAATTGACGCAACTCGTCGGGGTGGCATTCCCCGCATTTTTTTGGCGTCACAAGGGGAGTTATCTGGAACCCGTTGTGCTCCCTTAGGCTCGGGTCGCCTTCGGTTCCTTCGTGGCAGTCAAGGCAGCCGACACCGGCCTCTGTCATAGTTGAATGTTGCCAGTCGGCGACGATGCCAGGGGTGTATTTCTCGTGGCAGTCTATGCATTCCTGGGTGGCATAGACTGTACCCCACAGGATGCTCAAAGATGCCAAAAGCAGAATTGACTTTGCTCTTCCCATAACACTATCCTCCTTCTCATTTTGAAAATGAGGCAATCAGCCTCCCCTAATATCTATTCAGGTAATTTTTTATTTATATTTATCCGAACATGTTCGGACAGAGGGAAATCATGGAGAAAGGGGAATCCCGAGGATTGAGAAGATGACGAAAAGCGCCACCGCCACCGGGATGGTGAGGATATAGGGCAGGAGGATGCTCACAGGGTACTTCCACCTGCTCTCCTGTCTCCCGGTGAAGTCCACAAGCTGCATGGGCAGGACGAAGACGGCGGCATAGACCACCACGGCCAGGGGTATTGCAATCAGGAGCCCCAGGGGGTTGGCGAGGATTTCCCCCTTCCCCATGGACTCGTAGAGCACCCCGGTAAACCCCGCCGTCATCAGGGCCTCCCCCTCGGTGAAGGCGTATTTTTTCGACAGATAGAAGTACCAGGTCCCGAACCATGCGCTCCACATGACCGTCACCAGCACCAGGTCTATCCAGAGGACCGGGTGGGCAGTCTCGCATCCCAGGGCGTAGCAGTAGGTCTCCTCTGTCACGGTTACAAGGACGCAGAGGAGCACGAACCCCGCATAGTTGTCCAGTCCCATCTTCTGGAAGAGGGGCCGGACCCCGGTGCGGTACCTGTATGCGATTCCGCCGTAAACCGCACCGTAGGTCAGCCCGAAGACCACCACCGGCCATTCCCGGGCCAGTGCCAGGAGGGCCAGCACCGCCCAGTACCACATCAGCATTGCCTTCCAGCGGTCCATCTCAGAGAATCCCCATAAATGCCAGGACAAAGGAGGCGGTGTTGATGATGAAGTGGGCGGTTATGGAGGGCACAAGGGAGCCGGTGCGCTCGTAGAGGTACGTCAGCCCCCCGGCCACCGCCGTAAGTGACAGGATGGCCCGGGGGTCGAGGTGGACCAGGGCGAAGAAGAGGGAGGCGAGGACGATGCCCCTGCCCACACCCGCCCGCATCCTGAAGACCGGGTAGGCGAAGCCCCGGAAGAAGACCTCCTCGCAGATGGGGGCGAAGACCGAGCCCACGGCCAGGAGGGCGGGGAGGACCGCGGGGTCCCTGGCCCCCTGAAGAAGTGCCTCCTGGAGGGGACTGGCCCCCCAGAGCGAGGAGGAGAGGTAGTCCAGCCCCTGGCCCAGGACAAAGAGGACGACCCCGGCCCCCGAGCCCAGGATGAGGTTGCCGGGGAGTCCCTCCCGGGTGAGGCCGATGGAGGAGAGGGGTGCGCCTTTGAGCCTGACCGTCAGGAGGGTGAGACCGGTGAGGAGGGCGGCGAAGACCCCCTGGACCGCCAGGAGGCGGCAGGTGTCTATGCCCCAAAGCTCCTGCCCGCAGGCTGGGCCGAAACCCTCGAAGAAAAAGGCGAAGACCTCTGCCAGGGCGAAGCTGAGAAGGACTATCAGGAGGACCTCCCTGAACCCCCAGGGGACCTGGAACCTCTTCAATCCTGCCATTCCCTTTCACTTCTGGTCACGGGAGCTCCACGGGAGTTGGGGCGGTGGAAGTGCATCAAGGTCTGACCGATATCCCGCCTTCTTCGATGTTGAAGTTGAAGGTGCCCAGGACGTGCTTTGTGCCCCTCATCTTCCGGATGGCGATTTTGCGCTCCTGGGTGTCGGTGTTGAGCCTCATGCTGATGACGCCGTCGAACATGAAGGTCTCGGGCGGGAATTCCGTGACCCCTATCTCGGATGTCCGTGCCTCGGTGATGACCAGGGAGGTCACCTCCTTCTGGCTGAGGACGTCGATGAGACGCAGCAGCTTTGTCCTGGACTCGAACTCGGATTTGGCGTACATGCCCATGACCGCCAGGGAGTCGATGACCACCCTCCTGGCCCCTATCCTCTTGATGTGCTTGTCCAGGCTTGTGGCCATGGTCTCCACGTCAAAGCCCCGCTCCAGGATGTCCATCTCGATGTCCTGGGCCTCGATTCTGCTGGAGACCGCATCCAGAATGGAGATTTTGCCGGATTCCTCCAGTTCCGCGATGTCCCAGCCGAAGGAGGCCATGTTGCGCCTGATCTTCTCCGGGGTCTCCTCCAGGGTTACGAATACACCGGCCTCGTCGTACAGGGTGGCACCCATGTAGATGAACTGCATTCCGAAGATGGATTTCCCGCTCCCGGGCCCGCCGAGGACCAGGATGGTGTTGTTCTTGGGGTACCCGCCGTGGGCGAATAGATGGTCGAACTCGGTTATACCGGTTTTGACGTATTCCATAACAATCCCTCCCTGGTGAGTTTTTGCCAGGTGCTCATATATTAGTTTCGGAAAGATATTAATGAGAATGGAGCCCATCTTTATCCTGTATGTTCGGCCTTGGAAGGATGGAGAGGAGACTGACGCGGACCCTGGGATTCGAGTTCCTGCGCAGGCTCCGGCGGGTGGTGAAGGTGCTCATCCTGGGCGTGTTCCTGGTCCTGGTGGGTATGGTGGGGTACATGCGCCTGGAGGGTCTTTCGGCCTTCGATGCCGTCTATCTCACCATCATCACCGTGGCCACGGTGGGCTACGGGGACATCGTGCCCCATACCCTATGGGGGCGGGCCTTCAGCCTGTTCATAGTGATATTCGGGGCTGTGACCCTGGGATACGGCGTCTCGGTATTGGCAAGCTTTTTAGTGGAGGTGGAGATAAAGGATGTACTCGGTGTCCTTAGAATGAGAAAGGAGATAAAGGGAAAGAAGGGCCACATCGTGGTCTGCGGCTACGGTACCGTGGGCAGGAACGTGGTGGAGAAGCTGGTCAGGGAGGAGGTGGACCTGGTGGTGGTGGATAACGACACGGCCAAGATAGCGGAGCTGGCGGACAGGAACATATGGGCCGTAAAAGG
>JAADFM010000060.1:4862-7046 GCA_013152845.1 Methanobacteriota archaeon
GCCAAGGACCTGAATCCCGATATCGTCATGGTCTCCAGGGTGACCCGCAGGGACAACATCAAGAGGTTCATAAGTGCAGGTGTTGAGCGCGTGGTCCTGCCCGAGTTCGTGGGCGGGACCAAGCTGGCCGACGCCATCCTGAAACCCAGGGTCACGGAGTTCCTGGGCGGTACCGGCCTCAAGGAGAGCCTGGTCGAACTGGACGACATCCCGGTGGAGGAGACCTCCCCCCTGGCAAACAAGACCTTAAAGGAGCTCCGGCTCCCCCAGGTCTATGGGGTCATCCTGGCCGCCATCGAGCGGGACGGCGAGTTGATTATACCCCCTCTGGCCGACGAGAAGGTGGAACCCGGGGATATCCTCTTCGTGGTGGGCAAGAAGGAGGACCTGGTGAAGCTGAGGGACATATGCAAGTACAGGAAGAAGTTCTGACAGCCCGGCCCCCTCACCCCTTCCCGGCCAGGGGTAACGTGAATGTGAACCTCGAGCCCATCCCCTGCTCGCTTTCAACCCATATCTTCCCGCCGTGGGCTTCCACGATTTCCTTGGCTACCGCCAGGCCCATGCCCGTGCCCCCGAACTGGCGGGTGGTGGAGGCGTCCACCTGGTAGAGGCGGTCGAAGATTTTCTCATGGAACTCCCTGGGTATCCCGACCCCGGTATCCTCCACTGTGACCTCGGCCATCTCCATCCTTATCTCTGTGGCCACCTTTATCCTCCCGCCTCTGTCCGTGAACTTGACTGCGTTGTCCAGGAGGTTTAGGAAGACCTCTTTTGTCTTATCGAAATCCGCCAGAACCTGGACGTCCCGGAGGTCCAGCTCGATTTGTATCCCTTTCTCCCTGGCAGATGACCCCATCTCGGCCACGGCCATCCTGGCCACCTCGGCAATGTTTATCTCCTCGCGATTGAGGTCAACCCCTTCCCTCTGGCTCTGGGCCATCTGTATCAGGTTCCCCACTATCCTGTTCTGCTTCGCAAGGGCCCGCCTCGCCATGGTCAGAAGCTGGTTCCTGGCCTCTCCGTCCTCCTCGTCCATGGCGAGCTCGATGCCCCCGGTGGCGATGGTGATGGGGGTGCGCAGCTCGTGGCTGACGTTGGCAATGATATTGGACTTGGTCTCGTCAAGGCTCCTCAGCTCGTCGTAGGCCTTTGCCAGCTTCTTCTTCTCCTCCTCCAGGTCGTCCATGACGTTCAGGAGGGCGTCCCTGCTCTCCTCCAGTTCCCGCTGTCCTTCGAGGATATAGCTCCTGATTGCCAGGCTCATATCCAGGAACATGACCTTCTGGATGGATGGGAAGAGCTCCAGACTTCTTTGAGGCCCGACCTCTTCCGCCAGCACCTGGAAGATGATTTCGAGATATCTGTTGTAGGCGCCGATGTACAACCTGGGCCGGAGCCCGATGCGGTTGTGGGTCCTGCCGACCCTTACTCCCCGCCGGAAGAACTCCGCTCCGTAGCTGCCGGAGAACAGGGTTCTGAAGTGGTGTTTCTGCAATACCTTGAGCCTCTCCACCTTATCCTTCTCGGAGAAGAACCTCCTGGTCTGTGGGAACTTCAATAAATGCTCGTAGAGGGAATCGATTATCCAGTCCTCCCGGGCCTTCAGGACCTCGCCTGCCTCTTTCAGGACCTCCCCGTCCCTCTCACCAAGGCCCAGATACCCCTTCCACTGCTCCATCTCCTCAGCAGTCAGGTCTGCCGGCTCATGGACACTACTCATTTTTGTCCTTATGCTCCTTTCTAAGCTCTCTTATCTCATCCTTGAGCTCTTTCATACGCAGTTCCCTTCCCACGAACGCCCGGTGCATGCGCTCCAGGTCATTGAGACGCTTCTCCAGGGTCTCCTCGGCCTTCTTGCGCTCCGTGATATCCCTGACAATCACAATCAGCTGGATTGCAGGCCTTTCCCTGTAAGTCGTGGGTATCCCGGATACCTCTACATCGACCACCTTCCCGTCAAGGCGCACTATCTTTTCCTCGACGGGATTTGTCCTGAGCCCCTTTTCGAGCATATCGCGCATCCGCCTCATGGCCATCTCATGGTAATCCGGGTGGAGAAAATCCAGGACCGGCTTTCCGATGAGCTCCTCGGGGTCTTCGGCCCCCACGAGACGGGCACCGGCGGTGTTGGTGAAGACGATTTTACCGTCCTGGTGGATGATGTTCCCGTCAGGGGAGAGC
>JAADFM010000061.1 GCA_013152845.1 Methanobacteriota archaeon
GCCTACTCGGTCCAGATGACAGGGACGGTCATCAAGGAGGAGATACAGTCGGCGGGCACGGATTTCTCGCCGGGGCAGATGGCGGTCCTGGACCAGGCCCTGCGACGGGCCGGGGAGGAGATACCCGGGAGAGTGGCCCTGAAGATGGAAGAGGAGGGCCAGGTCACAAGTGAGGAATTGAGGCCCCTCCTGGAAGAGCAGCTGCGCCCCCTGCTTGCGCCGAGCACGTGGCTTTACATCGTGGTCTTTGCCACGGTCATGTCCGGGGTCTGGATAGTCCAGATGCCCTTCGGGGTCCTCTGCGGCCTCTACGGCGTCCTCGTCTTCAGACGTGCTCCCTTCGGAAGAACTTGTGGGGGAGATGATTGACCACTCGGCGGCCCCTGGGGGAAATAGATATAATAGAAGGCGGACAAATAAGGGGATGAGCAAGATGACCATCAGTATCAAGGAAGTCTCGGAGTATCTCAGGGAGTTCGGTGTCCCTGGGAAGAGGAAAAAGAAACTGGGGGAGAGCCTTCTGGGTAGTTTCGAGGGCGCCCTTCCCAAGGGAAAGTCTTCAACAGAGGCCGTAAGGGAACTGAGGGAACCCAGGTATGGATAGGGTATTCCTGGATTCGGACGTGCTCCTCAATGTCCTCTTGAAAGAGGAAGGAAAGGGCGGGGAAAAGCTGTGGGAGGCCCCGGTAAGAATCCTCAACCTAATCGGTGCCGGGCGGCTCTCTGGTTCTACCTCCATAATCAACCTCATGGAGATAAGAACCGTCCTGTCGAGGAAGAAGAAATGGAAAAAGGCTTTGATATTCCAAAAGGAAAAGGAACTCAAAGAATCCCTCGACATCCTAATCCCTACATGGACCGACCACATCAAGGCCGACAAGTATCACAGGGAGACATTCCTATATCCGATGGACTGCCTGATTCTGACCCTTGCTGGAAATAACAACTACCAGCTGATTACCAGGGACTCAGGACTCCTCTCACAAGAGATTGTAGAATCTGTGAACCCCGACGATTTCGTTAAGACTGTATGAACCCTCCCATCCTCAGACGTGCTCCCTTCGGAAGAACTTGTGTGGGATGATGCCCTCGTCCTCCCCGACCTGGGCCACGATGGCGTTGGTGACCATGTAGGCCGAGGTCTCGAAGATGGGTATCCTGAACTTGTCGATGTCGGTGGGGCTGATGATGCTGTTGGATGTGGAATCGATGAAGGCCTTCTCGTAGGCCTTCTTTATGGGCAGGTAGAGGATGTTCTCCTCCTGGCCCACGAACTCCAGGAGCCTGGTGAGCCTCGAGGAGCGGTTCATGGTGATGGCGAACACGTCCACCCCGGCCCTGTCGGCCCTCACCCTCTTTATCTCCCCGTCCTCCTCGGTCAGGCCCAGGGCGTCCATGGTCACGTCCAGTACGTCCAGTGTGTTCCCGCTGCCCGAGAGGACCACGCAGGCGTCCCCGGCCCGGAAGGGCTTGCGGTTAGAGTCGTCGTACATGAAGACCGACTTGTTTGCGTGGGCGAACCTCATCTCGAACTGCTCGGCCACGTGCCCCGAGCGGGAGACACCGTAGAAGACGAAGAGCCCGTGGCGGTTGGTGAGGCGCTTTATCCAGTTGGAGAGGTACTGGTGGTCCACCCAGTCCTCCAGCAGGGGCCTCAGGTTCTCCTCGAACACCTCCAGCCTCCGCCTGAACTCCGGGCAGGCAGTGCCGGACTTGCCTTCAAGCCTCCCCCTGATTTCCGGTACCAGGGCGTTCAGGAACAGCCAGAGCTTGAGTTCGAACTCCGAGCCCAGGGGGGAGAGTTCCTGGATGGCCTCGTCCACCTCCCTGTCCTCCTTGCTGTGGCTCTTCAGGATGACCACGCACCCCCCGGCATCCTTCACCAGGTTGTAGGCTGTGGAACCCTCCTTGCCGGTTATGAGAACGATCTTGGCCCCGTAGTCGATTGCCGTCCTGAGGTAGCGGTTGACCTCCTTGGTCTCCCCCGAGCCCGAGGCCGCCAGGATGAGGCTCGACCCGGATATGTATTTCAGGACACCGTCCCTCAGGGTGGCGGGATAGAACCTGTGGCGCTCCGAGAGCTTGAAGGTCACGTTGTAGAGCCCCTGGAGGAAGGACTGGGCGGAGAGGTTGCTCCTGCCCTTGCTCAGGATGTGGACCGTCCGGTGGGTGATGTCGCTGGAGAGATAGTCGCAAAAGGTGTCGGCGACTTCCCCGATTTCGGGGCACTCGAGGGAGGCCACGTCATCGAGGAACGCCATCTGGAGCCTGATGGATTCATAGAAGGTCCTGACCTCTTCTGGAACGTCCATTATGGGTTACTCCTTCCCTGTGGGGGGATATAAGGTTTTTGTATCAGAAGCCACCAAGGGGTTAGCCAGAGATGAAAACCCTCGTACTCAACCCTTCTTCAGGCATCAGCGGGAACATGCTCCTGGGGGCCCTCCTGGACCTCGGGGCAGATGCGGAAAGGACAGGCAGGATTGTGGAGGAGACCTCCCGGGTCTTCGGCTGCGAGGTGGTCCTGGAAACGCAGGCGGTCGAGAAGGCCGGCCTCAGGGCCCTCTGGGTGGACACCCGGGTCCAGGGGGACTGCGCAGTAAGCCACGGCAGCGTCTTCAAGAAGAAGGCCGCCCACCTGGCAGATACCCTCCTGTCCACCCGGGAGGGGAAGGCCTTCGCCGGGAAGGTCGTGGATACCCTCCTTGAGGCAGAGGCCAGGGCCCACGGTGAGCCCCTGGACCACGTCCACCTCCACGAGCTGGGCTCCCCGGATACTGCCATTGACATCCTCGGGTGCGCCGCCGCCCTGGAGGACCTGGGGATTACACCGGGGGAGAAGGTCTATTCCTCCAGCGTGAACGTGGGCAGCGGCACCACCCCCACGGCCCACGGGAGCCTCCCGGTCCCGCCCCCGGCCACTGCCGAGATACTCAGGGAGTTCCAAATCCCCTTCTTCACCTCAGCCGAGCCACAGGAGCTGACCACCCCCACCGGGGCCGCCCTCCTGGCCAACCTGGTGGAGGCCTCCCCTCCTGCATCCCGCATCGTCTCCATCGGGCGGGGGGCCGGGACCTTCGAGACGGCCTCGCCCAACGTCCTCCAGGTCATCCTGTGCGAGACCGCGGGCGCCTTGAAGACCGAGGAGGTCACCGTCCTGGAGACCAACCTGGACGACGTCACCGGGGAGGTCCTGGGCAATGCCGTGGACGTCCTCTATGCCATGGGCGCCCTGGACGTCCAGCTCATCCCCACCATCACCAAGAAGAACCGCCCCGGGCACATCCTCTCCCTCCTCTGCAGGGATGAGGACGCAGAGGACCTCGCCGCGGCCATAATGGCCGAGACCGGGACCCTGGGGGTGCGGGTGGCAAAGAGGCAGAAGAGGTTCGTGGCCGAAAGGGAGGAGGTCCAGGTCGATGTGGAGCTGGGGAATTTCAGGGGCAGGGCCAGGGTCAAGGTCTCAAAGGACGCCGGTGGCAGGGTCCTCAAGGCCAAGGCAGAGTTCGACGACGCCCTGGCGATATCGAAAAAGACCGGCATCCCGGTAAGAGAGGTCATCCGGGAGATTGAGAGGCGGGTCAATCCCTGAACCTGGCCGCCCGGTTGGCGATGAGGCCTGCCACCACCCCGGCGGCGAAGCCGTTGTCGATGTTGACGGCACAAAGGCCCGGGGAGCATGACTGGAGGATGGACATGAGGGCGCTTTTTCCCTTACCGCCGTAGCCGTAGCCTGTGGATATGGGCAGCCCCACCACCGGCACGTCCAGCAGCCCGGCCACAACCGAGGGGAGGGCGCCCTCCATCCCGGCGGCCACCACCACGGCGTCCGCGTCCCTTTCTATAATCGCCCGGACGGCGGGCATGGTACGGTGGATTCCTGCTACCCCCACGTCGTAGAAGGTGAAGACCTCGCACCCCATCTCCTCGGCCATGACACGGGCCTCCTCGGCGGCCCGGATGTCGGTGGTCCCCGCAGCCAGGATGGCCACCCGGCCGCCGGTCTTTTGGGTCTTGTAATCAGGGGCCTTGACCACCAGGATGCCGGCCCTCTCCTCCTTCTTCACCCGGTAGTCCTCAGGTAGCTGCCCGGCGATGGTCTCCAGGCGCTCCCCGGAAAGCCTGGTCACGATGCAGCGGCCGCTCTTCTCGATGAAACCCCTGATAATCTCCAGGACCATGGCGTCGTCCTTGCCCTCCCCGAAGACGGCCTCCGGGGCCCCGGTGCGCATCTCCCGGCGGGTGTCGATGTTGCCCCAGTCGCAGATGCGCTCCACCTCGAAGAGCCGGATGGCCCTCTCGGCCTCCTCCAGGGATATCTTCCCGGCGGTGAGGTCCTGGAGTATCTTCCTCAAAGTCATGGTGATACTTCGGAGCAGGGGGTAAAAAGGTTTTTGGAGGAAAAACTTTATCCCCTCCGGGGACCAGTTCCTACCATGGGCAAGGACGAGCTCCTCAAGATTCACGCCCGCACCGGCCGCTACGGCATCGACAGCAGGGCAACCGGTACCATCGGCATGACCTACGGGGAGATGCTGGACCAGCTGGGCCTGGAGCCCGGGGAGGGCATCACCACCGCCGAGCTGGACATCCGCAACTTCCTGGACGAGAGGTCCCCGGAGTTCTTCTCAGGCTACAAGCTCATGGTCAAGTACGGCAGGTCCAGGCCGCCCCTGCCCTACAACATAACCATCTATCTGGAGGACCAGGACGGCCACATCCACGACTGGGTCTCCTTCTCGTTCTCCCCCAGGGGGAAGAAGAACGTCAGCATCGACTACCACCACACCCTGGGCAGGATTCACAAGGGGGACAGCGAGTACTACGTGCGCAGGCTGAAAAAGTACGAGGACGAGGTGGTCCGGGTCTTCTCCAAGATAATCGGCGGGAGGGTGGAGTTCGAGTTCCCCAGGGTCAGCGACCAGGTCTCGGGGGAGCTCTAGGCCCCTGCCCGGGTATGAACCGCCCGTAGCCCGGCCTGACCAGGAAGTCTCCGTCGTCGTAGGCCAGCCGGCCCCTCAGGAAGACCGACCTCACCGCACCCACCGTCTTCCAGCCGTCGAAGGGGGAGTACCTGGCCTTGGAATGGAACTCGTCAACGTCTATCCTCCCCTCCTCCTTCATGTCCAGGACCAGGATATCGGCGTCCATGCCCGGGGCGAGCCTGCCCTTGGACTTGAGGCCGAAGATGGCGGCCGGGTTCTCGGCGGCCATGCGCACCACGTCGTGGAGGCTCAGGGTCCTCTTGCTCACCAGGGTCAAGAGGAGCCTCAGCATGGTGTCCAGCCCCGGGATGCCGGAGGGGGCCTCCAGGGGTCCTGCCTCCTTCTCGGAGAGGGTGTGGGGTGCGTGGTCGCTGGCTATCACGGGGACCCTGCCGGCCTTGAGGGCGCCCCAGAGCGCCTGGACGTCCAGGGGGGAGCGCAGGGGGGGATTGGTCTTGGCAAAGCCCTTCATCTCCCTGAGCTGGGTCTCGGTGAGGAGCAGGTGATGGGGGGTGACCTCGAAGGTCTGGAGCTCCCCCAGCAGGGCCAGGGACTTGCGGTAGGAGACGTGGCAGACGTGGGCGGGCCTGCCGGTCTCCAGGGAGAGCTCGCAGACGGTCTTCACGGCCGAAAGCTCGGCCTTGGGCTCCCTGAGGTCACCGTGGATGAGGAAGTCGTCCCCCTCCTCCTTCCTGAGGTACTCCAGGTTGCGCCGGAGCATCTCCCCGTCCTCGGCATGGAAGGCCACACGGTGCCCGGACTCCAGGGCGGACTTCATGGTCTCCCTATCCACGGGGCCCAGGCTCCCGTCCATGTAGACCTTGACGGCCGCAGGGCGGGCCCGGCCCATCCTCCCGAGACTCTCCCCTGTGAGGCCGTAGTTTATGCCGAAATCGCAGAAGGACTGCTTCGAGGCCGCCTCCACCCTCCTGGCGAAGGTGTCCCCGTCCACCACCGGGGGGTCGGTGTTGGGCATGTCCAGGAAGGCGGTCACCCCCCCGGCCAGGGCGGCACGGCTGCCGGTGCGGAAGGTCTCCTTCTTCTTCTCCTGGAAGTCCCGCATGTGGACGTGGCAGTCCACAAGACCGGGGATGACCACCGCGCCTTTGAGATTCAACACTTCCTCCCCCCGCGCGGGGATGTCCTTTTTTACCTCTTTGACGGTCTCCCCCTCAACCAGGATGTCTGCTGTGGCCACCCCCATTGAGTCAACTATCCTGCAGTCCTTCAAAAGCATTGGCCTTACGTCTTGGCCGGGAGATTATTTAATACTTCCCGGCCCGCGGGGGGTTCAAACGTCGATGGTGTCCAGGACCTTTTTCCACTTGTTGCCCTTTATCTCCATTACCCATACCTTTTTGACCTTGGGATTGGATTTCCCAAGCTCGATGACTTTGTCCTTGGGAGGGAGGGTGTCCGTCTTGTCCAGGATGACGAATCTTTTGGCTTCCACTCCACCCATAGTCTTTCCTCTGATGTTCACATCCCTACCTAGATATTCAAGACCATACACGTAGTACATTCAAAATCACCCGAGAGTATCTTTCCAAGGACTCCTATATATATTTTAGGTTATGCGGTCCGGGAAGGTGTAGATATTCATGCGCTCTCCCCTGAGGAAACCCACCAGGGTCACCCCGGTCTCCAGGGCGCACTGGATTCCCGAGTATACGGGGGCGGCCCTCGATGCCACAAGGGGTATCCCGACCCTGGCAAGTTTTATGACCATGTCCCCGGGCAGCCTGCCGGTGGTGAGGATGTAGGAGTTCGGGAAGTCGGCACCCGCCATCATCCCCCGCCCGATGGCCTTGTCCAGGGCCACGTGCCTGGAGACGTCTTCGATGATGGTGAAGTCCCTGCCCCAGACGTGGACCGTCGAGTGGACGCCACCGGTCTCCCTCCACACCCTGGACCCCCTGTGGAGCCTCTTCATGTTCTCCACCAGTTCCCCTGCCTCCACCCTGAGGGAGGATTCTACCTTCACCCCTTCCTCTGCTGTCCGGGTCCTCCAGCCACCCGCACAGTCGCTGGAGAGGTAGCGCCGGCACCCGGTGGCCGGGCCCGTCCTGGTCCTGACCCTGGCCTCGGCGTCCGTCATTTCTATCTCAAGGATGTCGTCCATGCATTTGATGAGACCCTCGCCGGCCAGGAAACCGATGACGGCTTCCTTCTCAAGGCCGGGGGACATGAGGAGCTCGGCAACCGTCCTGCCGTTGAGATTTACGGAGAGCTCCTTCTCCTCTGCCACCAGGGCGGTGGTCTCCACCCCGTTTTTCCAGACCCGGACCCGCTTCATACCCGTCTATAAGGCTACACAAAAATATATAAACGTGAGGGGAGGTCTTTTGGAAGTATGGGCATGCATCCCAAGGAAAAGGAGTTCTACGAGAGCCAGATAAACGGGCTCAAGAAGAAGATCTCCGCCCTCCAGGAGACCCTGGAGGAGAAGGATGATGTCTTGGCAGTGCTCAAAGGGGAGACCGAGGCGGCTTCCAAGGAGGTGAGGGCCCTAAAGGGGGAGAGGGACGAGCTCAGGGAGACCAAGGCGGCCCTGGAGGAGCAGGTCAAGGTCCTGGAGGAGAAGGTCGCAAGGCTGGAGGAGGTGGAGGCAGAACTCAAGGAGAAGAGGGAGTCCATCAACCGGCTGACAAACGAGAATACCAAGCTGGGCACCCAGGTGGAGACCTACAGGGAGGAGCTCAAGGAGAAGAAGTC
>JAADFM010000062.1 GCA_013152845.1 Methanobacteriota archaeon
AGACGAGCGGGCCTTCCTGCCCGGGAAGAGTATCATGTTCATCAGGGATACCGCAATATCCGGCGTACAGGCAGGCGAATCCTCTGATTTCTATGGGATGAACACGCTGATCCAGCAGGCGATAGCAAACTACAGCATCCTCACCGGGCTGAACATCACCCTGTACAACCCGGATGGAGACAGCTGCGTCCCAAACGGCACCTGTTCTGTGTTCAACTCCAACAACGTCAAGGTAGTGCCGGCACCCTACGGTATGTACACCCTAATCGAGGGGGACTGGAGGCTGGTCGTAAGGGACAACACCACCGTCTGGAACATCACCCTCCCTGCACGGCATACCCTGAGATTCAACAACTCCGGTAGCATCACCAGCACCGACTACCTCATCAAATCATATACGAGCATCGTCGGATTCCAGGACCCCCTAATCTGGTGGGTCCTCAGCAAATGGTCAACGGCCTACAGATACGGCACAGACCTCCTCGGAGATAACGACCTGGCCCATCGTCCGTTCTCCTGTCGAGCCCTATTCGAAGATAGGCAATAAAGAAGTAAACCAGTCCAACACCTCGCAGTCCTTCCTCAACGACCTAGGAAACGACGTGACCGACCACCGCTACCACAGGAGCAAGTACGGACCCAGCTTTTTTGATATGCTCGAGGCCAGATGGTGGATGTCGGACTACTACAGGACCCTGACCCCCCTGGCAGAGAACGACGAACCTCTCGATGTCGGACTCGAGAGTTTTGTTGCAAACGACCCCCTGAATCTGGAAAACAATCTCACCACGAGGTATTCAACCCTCTACCATTATTATGTGAGCACCTTCTTCGCAAGGTCGCCCTACAACAGTTACATACAGAACGTCGGACAGTATAACAACCCATTCGACTATTCAAGTGAAAACCTGAACAACCAGAGTTTTGCCCCGCCCTCGCTGATATGGAACGGCACTGATTTCAGGAGCATCGTCGCCGGGACATGGAACAGCACGGCCCTCACCAACGTATCCATCCAGACGTCCACCACATACGCAGCCTATACCTTCCTCATCAACCACGATATATACATAGACGAACACAACGCAAGCGGATACGACAACGATACCGTGAACACCGCCATCCGGTACAACCTGACATGGGCGCTGGAATGAGGACTATGTGTTCTGAATCTCCTTCTCGTGCTCATCCTGGGTCTTGAAGAACCACATCCATCTCTCCTCTCTGGACATATCGTCCCAGTTCTTCGGCTTTTTCAGGAAGAAGATGGTCATGAGATAAACGGGATGCGGCTTGGATATTTATAGCTTGCGAAGGAGGGCGGGCCTTGAACCCTGCATATCCTTTATGCCGTCCCTGAGGGCCTCGGCGAGCTCCATGTACTCACTCCTGTCCAGGGTATCGGACAGGTAGAGGGGCGAGCCGTCCCCATGGCCGCCGAATGACCTCACCCACTGGGGGGGAGCCTTCACAGAAGGACCGCCCCAGAGCTCGGTGCCTGGATACTGGGTTGCCAGGGACAGGAGGGTCTGGTCCGGCCGGATTCTCTCAAGGAGCGCCAGGGTCTCCCCCACCGTTGTCCTGGTCTCCCCGGGCATGCCGAAGGTCACATACGCCCTGGTCCGGATACCGTGTTTGCGGGCGAGCTCGAAGGCGCGGACGATTGCCTCGGGTTTCATGCGCCGGCCGATGTTGTCCAGGACCGCCTGGGAGCCGGAATCCACCCCAATGCACAGGAGGATGCATCCCGCCCCGGCCATGGCCTCAACCAGGTCGTCGGTGAGGTGGTCGGCCCTGGTCTCGCAGCTCCATCTGAGGTCCAGTCCCTCGGACACCATGGCCTCGCAGATGGCCATTGCACGGTGGCGGCTGGAGGTGAAGGTGGAGTCCTGGAACTTCACGAGTTTGAAGCCCAGCTCCTGGACCGCCTTCAGCTCCTCGATTACGTTCTCCGGGGAACGGTACCTCACCCTGTTACCCCAGAAGCGTGCGGCCGAGCAGTAGGAGCATGAGTAGGGACAGCCCCTGCTTGTCACCACCGACATGATTCGGTACTTCTCCAGCGGGAAATACCTGTGGGCAGGGAAGGGTATGGAATCCAGGTCGGCTATGGGGGGGCGGTCCGGGTTGTGGCACACCCTGCCGTCCCTCATGTACGAAACCCCAGGTATCTCCGCCAGGTCAATGCCCCCGAGAATGTCCCTGAGGGTCTCCTCCCCCTCGCCCCGCACCACCGCATGAGCACCGGCGGAGAGGGCCTCCCCGGGCAGGAAGCTGGCGTGGGTCCCGCCCACGATTATCCGGGTTCCGGGGGAGAGGGACCTGACCTCCCTGATGATCTCCACCGCCCTGGGGAAGGACGGGGTGGTTGCGGTAATGCCCACCACATCCGGGCTGAATTCCTCCAGGATGCGCGGGCTGAACCTCCCTGCGGCCTCGTCCACCACCCTGATTTCGGCCAGGTCCTCGCAGGACCCCGCAAGGTAGCCTAAGCCCAAGGGGAATAGGTCCTTGCCCTTGTAGGGGAAACCGGGATGGACCAGGAGGAGGCGCATGGCTCTAGCCCTCGGCCGGCTTCGGAAGGCTCACGTAGAATATGCTGCCGCCCCCGGGGTTGTCCTCCACCCACACCCGGCCCCTGTGGAGCTCCACCAGACGCTTGACAATGGCAAGGCCTAAGCCGGTGCCCTTGACGCCTTCCTTTCCCAGGCGCTCGAAGCGGGTGAAGAGGCGCTCCTTGAACTCGTCGGGCACCCCCTCCCCCCGGTCCCTGACGTAGAAGAGCCAGTCACCGTCCTCGTCGCGGATATCAACGGTGATTCTACTCCCCGGGGGGCTGTACTTTATTGCGTTGGAGATGAGGTTGGTGAAGACGTCCTTCACCATGGGGTTCACCCAGGCCGGGTATCTTCCCCGGGCGAGGTTATCCAGGGTCATACCCCTTTCCTCGATGAGGTGGGCCAGGTCGTCCACCGCCTCCTCCAGTACGGCACCCAGGTCCATGTCCCTGCACTCGATTTCCTCCATGGACTCCAGTTTCGAATACCTCGACGCGTTCTCTATCATGGCGACCAGCCTCGCCGCAGCCCCCTGGATGGTCTCCAGGATGTCCCTCTTCTCAGGGTCGTCCTCCTTCTCCAGGAGGAGCTCGGTAAAGCTCTGAATCACCCCTGCCGGGTTCAGGAGGTCGTGGCGCATGATGTCGGTGAAAAGCTGCATCATCCGGTTGGACTCCTCTATCTCTTCGGTATATCCCATCAGGGCATCCTCTGCCTCCTTCCGCTTCGTTATGTCCCGGATGATGCCCGTGAAGAACACCTCGCCTCCCGCCTCCCACCTGGCAAGGGACAGCTCCACCGGGACCTCCCCTCCGTCCTTTTTGAGGCCTTCCACCTGGTAGACCCTCCCGGTCATCCCCGGCTTGCCCCCTGATGTCACCTGTTTCAATGCCCTGGAGTGGACCTCCCGGTACCTTTCGGGTATGATGAGGGTCACGGGGTTGCCAACGGCCTCCTCGGGCGTGTACCCGAACATCCTCTCGGCCGAGGGGTTCCAGAAGATAATCCTCCCGCCTGCGTCGATGGAGACCAGGGCGTCGATGGCGCTATCCATCACCGCCCTGAAATGCTCCTCTGTCTCCAGGGGCTCCCTCCGGTCCTTCCGGTCCGCCATCACCTAACCTCTCTGAGTCTCTCCGGTACCCTCTGATGTCGCAGGAGGTCCTCGAAACCCTCCCGTTCCCTGATGAGGTCGTACCCGCCGGCATGGACCAGGACCTCGGCGGGCCTGGGCCTCGAGTTGTACTGGCTCGCCATGATGAAGCCGTATGCCCCGGCGTCTAGGAAGGCCAGGACGTCGCCTGGGCGGATTGCCGGCACCCTCCTGTCCCTGGCCAGGATGTCCCCCGACTCGCATACGTTGCCTGCTATATCCACTACCTCCTCGGGGGGTGCGTCGGCCCGGCTGGCCACCACCACCTCATGATAGGAGCCGTAGATGAGGGGGCGGGCCAGGACATGGAACCCGGCATCTGTGCCGATGAACTTCTTGTACGGCGTGGCCTTGATGGTGGAGACCCGGGTCAGCATCACCCCGGCATCGCCCACGATGAACCGGCCCGGCTCGAGGTAGAGCTCGGGCTCCTCCAGGCCGTATTCGGATAGCTTGTCCCTGATGATGGGGACCACGGCCCCGGCCAGCTGCCCCGGCGTGATATAGGGCTCGTCCTCCCGGTACCTGATGCCCACGCCGCCGCCCAGGTCCACGAACTCCAGCTCGACGTCCAGTTCCTGCTTCAGCATCCCCACCAGGTCCATGAGGCGGGAGCAGGCCTCCTCGTATGGGGAGGTGGAGGTTATCTGGGAGCCGATGTGCATATGGATGCCTGCCACCTCCAGGCCGTCCGCGGCCGCGGCCCTCCGGTAGGCCTCCAGGACCTCCTCCTCGGGTATGCCGAACTTGCTCTCCCTCAGGCCCGTGGACAGGTGTGGATGGGTCCCGGGGTCCACCGCGGGGTTCACCCTGAAGGACACCCTGGCGGTCATACCGCGGGCACGGCATATCCCCTCCAGGCGCTCCATCTCGTGGACGGCGTCCAGGTTGATGGTGACCCCGGCATCCAGGGCCGCCTCCAGCTCCCGGTCGGTCTTGTTGTTGCCGGTGAATATGACACTCTCCGGGGGGATTCCCGCCTCATTGACCAGGAAGAGCTCCCCCTCGGACAGGATGTCCGCCCCGGCACCCTCCTGGCGGAGGATGTGCAGGACGGCAAGGGACGTGTTGGCCTTGCAGGCATAGCAGATGCGGACCCTTGGGTAGAGGGACTGGAAGGCATCCCTGAACTCACGGTAGCGCTGCCTTATCCTGTCCTCGTCCATGACATAGAGGGGCGTGCCGAACTCATCGGCCAGGGCGACCAGGTCCACCCCGCCCATGGTGAGGCGGCCGTCCTCTGCTGAGATGTGAGGCCTCATTTCCATTGCAACTGACCCAAAGTCTATATATCTGGATGCCCATAAAAGTATAGTGGTCACATGGGTATCCTGGAGCTCTACATCGCAGGCAGCATCCTTGCCAACGCCGTCTACCTCAAGAGACTCATGAACCGGGAAATCAAAGAGGCAGAAGAGGAATCCCGGGCCGTCCACCAGGCCATAAGCGGCATTTCTTCCATAGTGAAGAACAACTAGACGACCTTCTCCATCCTGGAGAGGGCCTCCTCGATTTTCTCCACCGGCTGGGTGAGCGCGAACCTCACGTACCCCTCGCCGTATTCGCCAAATCCCACCCCCGGGGTGCAGACCACCGCTGCCTCCTCCAGGAGTCTTGTGGCAAAGGCCATTGAATCCCCTCCCGGGACCTCCATCCATACATAGAAGGTGGCCCTGGGTTTCTCGCACTCCAGGCCCATGCGGTTGAGCCCTTCCACCAGGAAATCCCTGCGCTCCTGGTATATCTTCACGTTCTCCCGGACGCACGCCTGGTCCGAGGTAAGGGCCACAATTCCCGCCTCCTGGATGATCTGGGACGCACCCGAGTCCACGTTGGTCTTGACCCTGCCCAGGCCCTCGATGACCTCCCTGTTCCCCACGGCATAGCCCAGCCTCCAGCCCGTCATGTTGTAGGTCTTGGAGAGGGAGTCAAGCACAACCCCCACCTCCCTGGCCCCCTCAACCTCCAGGAAGCAGGGAGGCCTGTAGCCGTCGAAGGCTATGGCGGAATAGGCCTCGTCCGAGCAGACCACGACGTCGTTGTCCTGGGCGAAGTCCACCACCTCCCTGTAAAAACCCTTGTCTGCCACCGCACCGGTGGGGTTGTTGGGGTAGTTTATCCACATCATCCTTGCCTTCTTGGCCTTCTCCGCGGGTATCGCCTCCAGGTCTGGCAGAAAACCCCTCTCCTTCCTGAGTGGCATGGGATAGGCCTCGCCTCCCGCAAAGAGGGGACCCGTCCGGTAAACGGGGTAGCCGGGGTTGGAGTAGAGGACCACATCCCCGGGGTCCACGAAGGCGAAGTGGATGTTGTGGACCCCCTCCTTGGAGCCGATGAGGGTCACCACCTCGGTCTCGGGGTCCAGCTCGATGCCGAAGTCCCTCTCATACCTGCCGGCCACCGCCTCCCTGAAGGCAGGCATGCCCTCGTAGGAGGGGTACCGGTGGTTTTCCGGCTTCCTGGCCGCCTCGCAGCAGGCCTCGACGATGTGGGGCGGGGTGGGCAGGTCCGGGTCGCCGACGGCGAAGGTTATGATGTCGGCACCCTCCCTCTTCTTCCGGGCAATCTTCCTGTCTATCTCAGCGAAGAGATAGGGGGGCAGGGCCTTTATCCTTTCTGCGAACTCCATGGTATCTTCTTTCACTCTCGGGCCTCTGATTTAAAAGTTTCTGACTCAAGGCCGGGGCACCATAACTTTATATCATTTGCATGGAATATGGCCTTTGCCCATGAAGACCCTCATCATCACAGAAAAGCCCAAGGTCTCGGAGAAGATCGCCTACTCCATATCCCCTGCCTACAAGAAGAGCCGCATCTCGGGGGTGAACTATTACCGCATCCAGGAGAACGGGGACGAGGTCCTGGTGGCCTCGGCTGCCGGGCACCTGTATACCCTCGCCCCGAAGAGGAACGGGAGGGAGTATCCCGCCTTCGAAGTGGAATGGAAGCCCCTCGCCCAGGTGGACAGGTCCAAGGGATACACCAACAGGTACATCTACTCCCTGAGGATGCTCGGCCAGGATGCGGACAGGTTCATCATCGCAACGGACTGGGACATCGAGGGGGAGCTTCTGGGCTACAACGCGTTGAGGTTCGCCTGCCTGGGTGGAAAGGAGAGGGTGCGGGGGATAAAGAGGATGCGCTTCTCCACCCTCACCGTGCCCGACCTCCAGAAGGCCTACCAGAGACTCAGCTCGGTGGACCGGGGGCTGGTGGACGCCGGGGAGGCGCGCCACATCATGGACTGGTACTGGGGGATAAACTCCTCCCGGGCCCTGGCCCAGGCCATGAAACGGGCCACCAACCGGTTCGTCAACCTCTCGGCAGGCAGGGTCCAGACACCGGCACTGGCCATCCTGGTCAAGAGGGAGAGGGAAATCCGGGGATTCAAACCCGAAAAGTACTGGGAGATATTCGCTGAACTTGATGCCCACGGGCAGGTGCTCCGGGCCCGCCACGCGGAGGGCAGGGTCTTCGACCCGGCGAGGGCGCAGGAGATAATGGAAAGGGCAGAAGGCCACAGGGCCGTTGTCAGGGAGGTTGAACGAAAGAGGGTGGAGAACCTGCCCCCGCCGCCCTTCGACCTGGGGGACCTCCAGTCCGAGGCGTACAGGGTATTCGGCCTCCAGCCGAAGCAGACACAGGACCTGGCCCAGTCACTCTACGAGGCAGGCTACATCTCCTATCCCAGGACGTCCTCCCAGAAGCTGCCCTATACCATCGGTTTCGAGCGCATCATCAAAAGACTCGGGGAGCAGAAGGCATTCAGCAGACTGGCCGCCGTCCTGCTGGGGAAGGGGAGGCTCAGGCCCCGCCAGGGCAGGAAGACCGACCCCGCCCATCCCGCCATCTACCCCACCGGCATCTCCCCCAGGGGGCTCAAGGCAGAGGCGAGGAAGCTCTACCAGCTCATCGTCCACCGGTTCCTGGTCTTCGCCGACCCGGTGGTGAGGGAGGAGACCCAGGGCGTCTGCCTAATCGGGGAAGAGCCCTTCGCCTTCGGCGGCGCCAGGACCCTGGAGGAAGGCTGGACCGTCTTCTATCCCTACATAAAGTTCAGGGAGACGCCCGTACCCCCCCTGGAGGAAGGGGACGCCCTGAATGTCAAAGCCCTGGCCATGGAGGAAGGCGAG
>JAADFM010000063.1 GCA_013152845.1 Methanobacteriota archaeon
CCCATCGATTTCCATGTCCCAGTAACCGTTGTAATTGGCACCGTTGGTGGCGTCCCCCCCTACAAGACCTGTACCGATGACGAGGTAATTTGTCGTAGAGGACGGAGTAAAGGAGAGGACGGTTTTATTGGCCCATGTTGTAGCACCGTTTGTTGTATAGCCCTCATCGGCTGCCGTCTCATAATCATAATAATTGGTAAGTCTTATCGCCGAAACCCTCGCCCGCCTCATGTACATGGTGCCTGTTTCTGACTTCCCCTGAATCTTTATGGTATGCGAGCCTGCCGACAGGTAGGTAACATTTGCGGTGAAATAGTTCTCGTAGTCGGTAGTCGCCTCTCCCTCAACCAGGGATTCCCCCAGGGAGATGCCATCGACCGAAAGGTTGGCATATACGCTTGAAGTCGTAGATGCAGGGGAGTACTCTGCAGACCCGATTACAAGATAGTAGCCGGGGGTAGTAACGGTGAATGTCTTTGTTACTATATCAGTGTATGTGGTGCCGAGGCTTTGCTGGGAGTCGGTTTCGGCGGACTGGTTCTCATACACCCTGAGGACCGCAATACGGGCATTCTTTATCCCCACCGTCGCAGTGGGGTCTTCGGTGCTGTACTGTATCCTGATAGTATGTTCTGCACCACTCAGGCTCACAACCTTGTGGGTGGCGAGGTGGTGGTGCCAGTGGGTGGTCCCGGTTTCATCCGGCTGGGCATTCAGGTACCCGACAACCGTACCATCAACGGTCACCTGTGCACGGGTATCGGAGCTCGTCGATGTCCCTCTCAGCTCAGCCGATGCGATAATCAGGTAATCCCCGGCCGGAGGGGTAAAGGTCAGAACCACCTTGTCCTGCATGGTCGTTGAGGTCGTAGTCGACTCGCTCTCACTCTCGTTGTAGTAATAATTCGACACCGGCGGGTCGCTCCAGTTCAAGTTGACACTGGCACTGTCACCCAAGACATTCGTTGCGGTTATCGTTGTCACATACTCCTTGGCCTCCACCCCATGGACCCTCCAGCTGCCCTGCCAGACACCTCCATACACCGAGCCGCTTATCAAATCGAGGTTGATGGTTTCGATACCACCCATGTCCGCGGTTACATCCTCTATCCCGTAATCGTCCTCAATCTCTGCGGTTACCACCATCAGGTCCCCGGCGGTAACCTTCTCCGGCTGCACGGAGGCATTTATAATCCGTGGTCCGGGAGGGTCAATCCCCTCTGGACTGCCCCCTGTGCCGTTTATCGACCCCGCAATATCCACCGACATCCCATAGGCCAACAGGCCGAGGGCTATCAGGACCAGGACACTGCCGGATTTAGGATTTACACCTTTCGTCCCTGCGGTTTTCGTCATCCTCATCTCCCTATCCAACCTCAACCCCATTCGTTCCCCGAGGTGTGGATGTAGGCGAGCAAAAACAAAAATCCAAGGACAGGTACAACAGGAGTAACCTTCAAAACCTCCGTCCTAATTCTCTCCTCTTCTGGGTGGGGCATGCATTTGACCTCTCTCTATAAAAGGGGGCGAGTGTAGGACTACTCTCTCTTAATACTATATTAAACTTAACGTTAACGTCTAACTCAGGCGCTTCAGGACGTCCGCCGCCTTCTTGCCCCTGGCGGTCAGGATGTACCTCTTCTCCGAGTCCTGGTCCAGGATCTTGGCGGACTTCAGTTTCCGGAGGTGGAAGCTCAGCTTGGTGGGGTCGTCTATCTTCAGGGTGTCCTTTATCTCGGTAAAGCTCGAGCGCTCGTAGTCCTCCAGCAGCTCCACCACGCTGCGGCGGATGGGGTTTGCCAGGGAGCTCAGGATGTCCTCGGTGTCCTCGTCCGAGGCGATGAGGCTGGCCTCCTCCTTGAACCTGGCCTCCTCCAGGACCCTCCCTATGGAGGCCTGGATTTCATTGATCTTGAAGGGCTTGCTGATGTAGTCGGAAGCACCCTTCTTCATGGCCTCAACCGCGTTCTCGATGGTGGCAAAGGCCGTAATCATGATGACATGGACCTTCGGGCGGTGGCGCTTCACATAGGCCAGGACGTCCATGCCGCTCATCTTGGGCATCATGAGGTCGCTCAGGATGATGTCCACCTCACCTATCCTCTTCAGGCCCTCCTCGGGGTCCTGCTCGACAAGGACCTCGTGGCCCTCCTCCTCCAGTATCTCCGAGAGGTCCTTCCCTATCTGGGGGTCATCGTCAATTATCAGTATCCTTGCCATGGTATTGTATTTTAATTCAAGACTATTAAAAAGTTTTGGATATTCACATCATCCCCACTGGACCGCCTTTGAGGAACCTCTCGGGGTCCTTCTTGAAGGCCTCCTTGCATCCCGGGGCGCAGAAGAAGTACATCTTCCCCTGGTGGTAGTGGGTGTTTTTCGCATCTTTTTCATCCACTTCCATCCCGCAGACAGGGTCCTTTGCCATCGGCATCACCTCAGATAACTTTTAATCCGATGGGTTATCTCTTTTTTGGTCAATGACAACGGCCGAAGAGGAGGAAATCCTGGAAAAACACGTACCCGGGTACAGCGAGCTCACCGCCTGGGAGCTCTCTGAGGCCATAAAGAAACTTGACCACGGCCTCCAGAAGGTCTTCAGGGCCTCCACCGGCAGGAAGACCCAGCTCACCATGGAGGCCGAGGAACTCCTCCGGCAGGGTCGGACCGTCCAGGCCCTCCAGCTCCTGGAGATGGCCCTGGGCCTCGGGTACTTCGGCAACGAGTACACCTACGGGGTCCTGGGGGACGTCTATCTCAAGAAGGGGGACAGGAAGAAGGCCCTGGAGATGTACCAGAAATCGGGTTCCTACGACTCCCTGAAGAAGGCGAAGAATCTGGAGTGACCCTCTCACTTCTTCAGCTCCAGCCTCCCCTCGCTGAGCGCCCGGAGCACCCACGGGTCGGCCAGGGTTGAGGTATCCCCTATCTCATCGGTCCTCCCGGTGGCTATCTTCTTCAGAATGCGGCGCATAATCTTGCCGCTTCGGGTCTTGGGCAGGGCCGGGGCGAACTGGATGTAGTGGGGGGTTGCGATGGGGCTTATCTCGGCCCTCACATGGCCCACCAGCTGCTTCTTCAGCTCCTCGGTCCCCTCATAGCCCTCCTTCAGCGTCACGAAACAGTAGATGGCCTGGCCCTTCACCGGGTCCGGGACCCCTATCACAGCGGCCTCGGCAACGGCCTCGTGGGAGACCAGGGCGCTCTCGATCTCCGCCGTGCCCAGCCTGTGGCCCGAGACGTTTATGACGTCGTCCACCCGCCCCATTATCCAGTAATAGCCGTCCTCGTCCTTTCTGGCGGCATCCCCGGCGAAGTACTTGCCCGGAAACCTGGAGAAGTATATCTCCTTGAAGCGCCCGTTGTTCTCATCCCCCCAGATGCCCCGCAGCATCCCGGGCCATGGTTTTGTGAAGACCAGGTATCCCCCCTCGTTGGGACCTGCCGGGGTCCCGTCCTCCCTCACCACGTCCGGGAACACACCCGGGAAGGGCAGGGTGGCCGAACCGGGTTTGAGCGGCGTGGCGCCGGGCAGGGGTGTAATCAGGACACCGCCGGTCTCGGTCTGCCACCAGGTATCCACGATGGGGCAGCGCTCCCTGCCGATGACCTTGTGGAACCACATCCATGCCTCGGGGTTGATGGGCTCCCCCACAGTACCCAGGAGGCGCAGGCTGGAAAGGTCGTATTTGTTGGGCCACTCGTCCCCCAGCTTCATGAGGGCGCGGATGGCGGTGGGGGCGGTGTAGAATATGCTGACCTTGTGGCGGTCGATAATCCTCCAGTAGCGGTCCGGTCTCGGATAGGTGGGCACGCCCTCGAACATCAGCACCGTGGCCCCGGCGGAGAGGGGGCCGTAGACCATATAGGTGTGGCCGGTAATCCAGCCCACGTCCGCGGTACACCAGAATATGTCGGTGTCCTTGATGTCGAAGATGTAGCGGAAGGTCATGTTGGCATAGACCATGTAGCCCCCGGTGGTGTGCAGGATACCCTTGGGCTTGCCGGTGGAGCCGCTTGTGTAGAGGGTGAAGAGGGGGTCCTCGGCGTCCATGGGCTCAGGCGGGCACTCGTCTTTTATGTCGTCCTTGTAGGTCTCATCATCCCACCAGAGGTCCCGGCCCTCCTGCATGGGGACCTCGGCATCACCCAGGTTGCGCACGATGACCTTCTCCACGGTGGGGCACTGGTGGAGGACCTCGTCGGCCCTCTCCTTCAGGTGCATGACCTTGCCGGCGTGGTAGGCAACATCGGTTGTAATCAGCATCCTGGAGCCGGCGTCCTGAATCCTGCTCTTGAGTGCGTCCGGCGAGAAGGCGCTGAAGACCACCGAATGTATCGCCCCGATGCGGGCGCAGGCCAGCATGGCGATGACCAGCCGGGGCTCCATGGGCATGAAGAGGGTTACCCGGTCGCCCTTCTTTATCCCGTATTTCTTCAGGACGTTGGCGAGCCGGCATACCTCCCTGTGGAGCTGTAGGTAGGTGAATACCTTGCGCTGGAGGTGGTTCTCCCCCTGCCAGATGAGGGCGGCCTTGTTCCTGCGGGGCCCGTCCAGGTGCCGGTCGATGCAGTTGTAGGAGGCGTTGAGTTTGCCCCCCTCGTAGAACCTGATGTAGGGCACGGTGAAGTCGCAGTTGACCACCCTGTCCCACTTCTTGAACCAGTCTATGCCGGCCTGGCGGGCCCAGAAGCCCTCGAAGTCCTCCTCCGCCTGCTCCTGCAGGGCCCGGTACTCCTCCATGCTCTTGATCAGGGCCGTCTTCCTGAACTCCTCAGGGGGTTCGAAGACCTCCCCCTCCCTGGATACGCTTTCAATGGTGTCCTTGGCCGGCATATTACCCTCCGTGGTACTTGTTTAGCGGACTTGGTTTATTAGGTTTTGGTCGGAAAAGACGGGACGGGCACATTCATACACCGGATTCAGCCCGCGGCCGCCGGGTCCTCCACCCCGGCCTTTTCGAAGCCCTCCTCCCTCTCCTTGCAGGAGGCGCATTTGCCGAGGGGGCGTCCTCGTTGGTGTAGCAGGACCAGGTGAACTCCCAGGGAACCCCGAGCTCCTCCCCGAGCTTGACTATCTCCCACTTCTGCTTGTCGATTAGGGGGCGGTGGACGTGGAACTCCAGCCTCCCGCTGCCCAGGGTCAGGGTCTGCTCAAGGCTGTCGGCGAATGGCTTGAGGCAGTCCGGGTAGGCGGCGTCGTTGGCGTTGGGCGCATACCACAGGTCGGCAAAGCCCCGGGCCTCGGCGATGCCCCCGGCGATGGCCAGGAGGATGAGGTTGCGCTGGGGTACATAGGAGGTGGCCCTGCCCCCCTCGTCCACGTGGCGGGTGTGGAGGGGTGCGTCCGGGTCGGTGAGACCGCCCCTGATATGGGCAAAAATCGGGGAGACATCAATCTCGATATG
>JAADFM010000064.1 GCA_013152845.1 Methanobacteriota archaeon
AAATTGTTTATTGTCCCGATGGGGTTGACCAGGTCGTGGCGGATGATGTCGATGAAGAGGTCCTTCAACCGGTTGGCCTCCTCCAGCTCCCGGGCATAATTCCTCAGTTTTTCCTCTGCCAGTTTCTTTTCGGTGACGTCCCTGCCGATGCCCCAGGCCCCTTCAATCCGTCCTCCCTCCCCCTTGTTCGGAAATAGGTTGAAGGAGATGACCTTCGGGGCGATGTCCCTGGCCACCACCAGGAGCTCCAAGGACACGTCCCTGCCCCCGGACACCTCCTTCAGGGCGTCCCTCACCGCCTCCCGGTACCAGGGGGCCGCCAGGTCCAGGAAGGACTTCCCGATGAACTCCCTCCGGTCCAGGCCGGTGGTCCTCTCAAAGGCGGCGTTGATGGAGGTGAACCGCCCCTCCCCGTCCAGGGAGAAGATGATGTCCATGGAGGACTCGAAGAGGCTCAGGTACTCCCTCTCGGCCTCCACCACCGCCCGGATGGCCTCCTTCTCCTCCGAGATATCCTGGAGGACCAGGGAGAGGCCGACGAGCTCCCCGTCCCTCTCGATGGCCCCGGCGGCCATCTTTATGGGCACTTCGGTCCCGTCCCTGGCCACCCTGAGGGTCATGTGGCGTCTCAGAGACCCCTCCTCCCTCACCTGTGCCAGGACCCTCTCGTGCTCACCCCTGAACCGCTCCGGGATTATGATGTCTATGGACCTGCCCAGGGCCTCCTCCCTCGTGTAGCCGAAGAGCCGTTCGGCCCCCCTTCCCCACCAGGTGATGACGCCGTCGGGGTCCACCCTGATGACGGCCTCCCTGAGGTGGCGGTCCACCGATTCAAGGAAGGTTTCGTAGTCTCCGGGTCTCTCTTCTCGGTCCATGGCCTCTTCAGGGGACGAATACTGCCGCCGCCACCACCGTGGTCCATCTCCCGTCCTTTTCCACCCTGGCGGACTGGGTCACGTTCCTGGTCTTGACGATGCGGTTGCTTATCTTCCAGACCTCCCTGCGCTCGTCATAGCTCTTGTCGGGGTCGAAATCGATTCCCAGGGTCGTTGCCAGCATGGATGCGGCCAGGTCCTCGGCGTACTCCCCGGCCTTCTCCTCCTTCTCGCCGAAGGAGTGGTGTTCACTCAGGTAGCCGTACATGCTCCTGTCCTTGGGCACCGCACATCCCACCGAGGCCGCTATGAGGCGGTGGGGCTCGTTGGACTGGTTCTCGCTGAGCACGCAGAATACCACCTGTCCGGGGCTCAGTTCCTCCAGCCCCTCCTCCTTGGGTATAATCCGGCAGTGGGGCGGGAGGATGCTGGAGACCTTCACCAGGTTGAACTTCTCGATACCCGCCGACCTCAGGGCGAGCTCGAAGGATTCCAGGCGCTCCTTGTGCCTCCCCATGCCCTTTGTGAAAAAGACCTTCCCAGGAATCATGTCACTCCCTCGAATCTGAATACAGGGGGATTCTTCCTCTTGAACCCCCCGGAGGCCCAGTCATGGAGTGCCTGGACCACAACAGGCAGGGCGATGGTGGCGTCCACGAAGACCTGGACCTTCCTGCCCTTTTTGGATATCTTGCCCCAGGATACCCCCTCCTCGAAGCTGCACCCGGTAAGCCCGCCCCAGTGGGGGGCGTCGGTGGTGAACTGGATGGCGTACTCGTGGCCGCCCTTGTCCGTGCCCAGGATGGAGGTTATGACCTCGGTCTGCTGGACGAAGTTCTTGGGCACCCCGCCCCCGACGTAGATGACCCCGGTCTTGGTGCTTTTCTCCACCATGCCCGTTATCTCGTCCACATCCTTTATATGGCTCACCACCACCCTGCGCCCCTTCCTCCTGGCAAGGACCAGTCCGATGCCGATGGAGCTGTCCCCCAGGGCGGGCACGAATACGGGTACGCCGGACTTTCTGGCGCTTACGACGATGGAATCCTCATCCCCCCCGGCCGCTTCCACCTTCTCCCCCAGGAACCTGCACACCTCGCGGGAGGAATACTCCCTTTCCGGGTCCATCTCCTCTGCCCAGCTGGCGATTAGGGCATCGATTTCCCTGAACTCCTCCTCCAGGGCGAAGACGTCGTATATCCTGTCGATGCCGCATCTGTGGAGCTGCGAGTCGTCGGCCCCGGGGTGCCCCTTGAAGTGATGCCTCCCCAGGGCCTCGTGGATGTCGTGGAAGATGTTGGCCCCGGTGCTCACCAGGCAGTCAACCATCCTGTTCCTGATGAGGTAGGATACGACCCTCCTCATCCCGGCGGGGACCATGGCCCCGGCCAGGCCCAGGAAGATGGTGATGTCATCCTCCTTGAGCATCTCCTTCCAGACCCTGGCGGCCTCTCCCAGCCGCCGCCCCTGGAACCCGGTGTCCTCCATGGCCTCGAGGAGTTCCGAGACTCCCCTATCCTCTATCCTTATTGGGACGGTGGGGTCCTTCAAAAAATCGTGTTCCATGGATTCACGTCTTTATGGGGGTCCATACATAAAAATTTTTAGACAGGTTTTTAAACACCGCCGGCAAATTCATTAACAGATGGAAACCGAGGAACGGGTGAGAAGGCGGCCGGCGGTGGAGAGGACCATCGCGGAGATTGAGGATACCGATTTCAGGGTGCGGGTCACGGGCACGGTGGTCGACAAGAGCGCGGAGACCCAGTCCGTGATGCTGGACGACGGGACCGGCAGGGCCGTGGTCTTCTTCCCTGACACTGCCCAGTTCGAGGAGGCCGAGGAAGGCAGACTCTACCGCGTCTTCGGAAAAGTACAAAAACATGAAAACATTGAAATAGAGGCAGAACTTATTCAGGACATGAGCAGACTTGACATGAACCTTTTCGAGCAGGTCAAGTATTACATAGAAAAGCTTACGAGGTGAAAATAGATGTTCAAGGCGAGTTTATCTGACCCCAAGATATTGAAGAGCTCCATCGACGCCATCTCCAACCTCATCGACGAGGCCGGGATTACGGTGGACGAAAGCGGGATGAAGCTGCGGGCCATGGACCCCGCCCACGTGGCCCTGGTGGACTTCGAGCTCTCCAAGGACGCCTTCGACGAGTTCGAGGTGAAGGAGAGTGCGGTCATCGGGCTGGACCTGGACAGGTTCAACACCATCCTCAAGAGGGCAGGGAGTGCCGACAAGATATCCATGTCCCTTGAGGACAGCGCCCTGAGGGTGAGGTTCAAGAACACCTCCACCAGGACCTTCAACATCCCCCTCATCGACGTCTCCGAAGAGGAGCTGAAGATACCCGCCCTGGAGTTCGGTAGCGTGGTGGAGATCGACCCCAGGATGATAAGCGAGGGCATAAAGGACGCCGAAATCGTCAGCGACCACGTGACCTTCAAGACCGACCAGGATGCCTTCTACATCCTGGCCAAGGGGGACCTGGGCAACGTGGAGATAACCATCAAGAAGGAGGACACCATCTCCTTCGAGGTCACCTCCGAGGCCGAGAGCATGTTCTCCATCGAGTACCTGAAGGATATGATAAAGGCCTCCGAGATAGCGGATTCCGCCACGGTCTCCCTGGGCGCCAACATCCCGGTGAAGATGGATTTTGCGGCATCCAATGCCAAACTCAGCTTCCTCCTGGCCCCGAGGATCGAGTCAGACTGAAAGGACATGCAGAGGACCGTCCTGGACCCCTTCTCAAGGGAGGCCAAGGGGATAGTCAAGAAGGCCCCTCCCCTGGACCAGCTGCCCGGCGAGGTCTTCGAGGTTTCGAGGAAGAAGGTTTCCTGGCTCCTTGAGGACAAAAAACCGCCCAAGAGCCTCTTCTCCCTGGAGGCCAAAACCGACGTCCTGTCCTGGTACGTCCTGTTCTTTTCCGTGGGCACCAACTTCACCGAGTTCTCCAACGAGTCCCGGATGGTTGAGGAGGCCCTGGGGGGCATCACCCGGGGGAGGCTTGAAGAGATTGAGAAGAGGGAGGAGGCGAGGGTCCTATGGAGGATGGCCGAGCGCCTCGACATCACTGAGGGGCAGATGGAGGATGGGGGGCTGCGCCTCGGGGAGGTCTTCATCAGCAAGAGGGACCTCTTCGCAGAGAGCTCCATCCTGGGATTCGGGCGCAGGACCGGGGTGGTCTCCGTGGGCCGGGGGACCGGTTTCGACCGCAGGACCAAGGGCTACGGGATACCCTGGAAGAGCCTCATCCCCCTGGTGAGCGCCAAGAAGACCCGCCTCACCGACTGGTACATCCGGGGGTGCTACGCCGTGGTGAGCCTGGAGGACCTCATGGAGATTTATTCCGGCCTGGTGACCGTGGACGCACTGCGCCACATGGAGAGACTCCGGGCAGAGGCCAGGCACCTGAGGACCGAGCAGACCGACGCCCTGGCCAGGTACGTCTCGTCCCTGGCCGAGAAGCGCAGTTCCCGGGCTCCCGCCTATGCAGCGGGCAGGGCCGGCAGACTCAACCCCGAGGACTTCCCGCCCTGCATCAAGGCGGTGATGAAGGGGGTGACCTCGGGCTCCCGCAACTTCGCCATCACGGTGTTTCTGACCTCCTTCGTCTCCTACGCCCGCATCGCCCCGGCCAAGGCCGAGGACCCCAGGATATCGGATTACGTCAAGGACCAGAAGGTCATAGACGAGATCATGCCCATCATCAACGAGGCCGCCGAGCGGTGCTCGCCCCCCTTCTTCGAGGACCAGCCACTGGAGAGGCTCAACGTCTACCACCTGGGCATGGGCATGAACGAGGAGCCGCGCCTTGAGAACTCCGGCGCATCGAAGTGGTACTTCCCGCCCAACTGCGAGAAGGTCCAGCGGGAGGCCCCGCCCCTGTGCCAGCCCGACGAGCTCTGCAAACGGATTAAAAATCCACTGAACTACTACTTCCTCAGGGGCAGGGATGGCAGTGAGAAGGAGGAGGGAGGATGACCGTCCCCTTCCGCCCCGCCACCATCGAGGAGCGCCGCCGGTACTACCGCGAGGAGTGGTCCGTGGACGAGGTCCCCGGGTTCATCCTGGACA
>JAADFM010000065.1 GCA_013152845.1 Methanobacteriota archaeon
TCAATACGATAATCTGTAATTTAACGCTTTTATCTGGAGATTTAAAGTATTCCCTTCCATAAGAAATAGATGGATTTTCAATTTCAACATATTCTATTTCCTTTGGTTCTTTTTGTATTGAAGGCATGATGATAAATGGTGATAATATCAGAATAATTAGGAATAAAATTAATATAATGGAATAAATCATCTTTCTGTTAAAATGGGGAATTATATCATAAACTTCTTTTTTCTTTATATGTAAAAAATAAAAACTAAACAACCAGCTACTAAACGCCAAAATACAGAAAATTAAATCTTTAAACATTAGCTTAATCAGACCATAATAATTATTCCCTAAAAAGGCAATGATAGATAATAGATAAATAAAATAAACACCTAATCCTCCATAAATAAAATACCGTATTAATTTTTCTCCTTTTTCCGCTCTATTTTTTTCTATCGATTCCAGTTTCAAATAAATTAAAACTGCAATTATAATGATAAAAACTAAAGAATAAACATTTACTAAATCATGAAATGATGGGTCAGTAATAAAACTCTCGCCTTTGAATGATATAAAAATGCATTTTATGCTGTGAATCGGTACAGATAAAAAAATTACTATAAAATAAAAATATAATCCTGCAAATATTGTAAAAACAACCTTATCTAAGTCAGAAAATTTATATTTCCATTCTCCATTTTCAAAATAGAACACAAATAAGTAAAGATACCCCACTACCAACATCTCAATTGCTAAAGTTGGAGTAAAATAATTAGATAACAAGTCTATTATATCGAACATAAATTGGTAAATTATTTTTGTTGTTTAAAAATTCAACGTTCTCTACTTGTTCTCATGTTGGTATTCATAGAGAATAACAACTCTCCTGATCACCTGTCCCTTGTAAAAACTATGGAGATTGTTTACACCGTTGGGACATACCCGCTGGCTTTAATCTCCTTGTCTTTCGTGATTAAAGTAGCGTCGAGAATCCTTGATGTGGCAGTGATTATCTTATCATGGATCTCGGGGAGCTCATTGAGGAGGACCATTTCTTTCACGGTTTCCATGTCCAAGGACATGGAAGGAAAATTTATCGAACTGTCTACTTTATTGAGGATGTCTCTAAACTGGAGTGAAAAATCTTTTTTCTCAGCGATGTAGAATGCCTCGGCAAGCACTATGGTTGGGACAGCCACCACGGCACCCCCACTTTCGGCAAGTTCGAATATCTCTTTGGCCTCCTTCCAAAGCCTCCTGTCCTCTGCCATATACCAGAGAAAGGGATGGGTGTCCGTCACATACAGCATCTATACACCCGTCTTGAATAGGGATTTTCTGGCCTCTTCGATATCCTTCTCTTCTACCTTAAGCCCCTTTAAAGCACCCTTTAATGATACCACCTTTTTGGGCTGGGTATTGATGTGCTTGGAAAGGCTGACCTTGAGGAAGTCTAAATCCTTCTGGATAGCATCAATTTTCTCAGCCAGTTTTTTTGTATCTTCCATTGGGATCCCTGTTCACTCTTTTGTAAATCGACACTTAAATGTTTTCGCTTTAGTCAAAAGATAAATCTCGCCAAGCCTCATCCTCCTCTGGTCTCAGCCAATCCCTTCCCAGAGAATATTCACTTGCGAGGGCGGTTTCCCTCACGTGTCCTGCCTTCTTCTTTTTCAAAAAACGTATGTAGTCCAATATTTCATCTATGAGGGGTTCAGGGAGCCTTTCAATCTCCTTTATAATCATCTTCTTTGTAGCCACCGTTAAACCTCACTATCATTTAGATGATTAACCTCTTCAGAAGAAACCTAAACCCATTCGTGCCACGCCTCAGAAATACCCCTCCGCCCAGTCTATCTTCCCGGGCCGGTACTTCCCGCCCTTCCCCTTGATAATCTCCTCCACCGCCGCCGCCGTCTCCTCCGGGCTCCGGCCGGTAGTGTCCAGCTCGTAGACCTCGTCGTACCTCTCCACGGCCTCCACCAGGCAGACGTCCAGGGCCTCGGCCTCCAGGTTCTCCTTCACCTTCTGCGGTGAAACCCTTCCCCTCCAGGCGCGCCTTCAGTTCTTCCGGGTCGGTGCGCAGGACCACCACGGCACCCTCCAGGTCCAGGAGATGTGCCAGGTGCCCCTCCACCAGGGCATCCCCCGGCAGCTCCATTCCCTTCACCGCCTCCCGCAGCCCCTCCAGGTCCACCACCCTGGAATCCCCGTCCATCCCCAGGACCATGGAATCGGTCACCAGCTCGTTCAGATGCACAACGGTCAAACCCAGCCTCCCCGAGACAGCCGTCTTCCCGGTGCCCGGGGTCCCGGTTAAGAGGATCATTCCTCGCCTTTCATCATGGCACGCTTGAATCCCAGGGCCTCCAGGTCCTTGTATATCATGGTCCGGGAGACCCCGAAGACCTCGGCCACCTTGGCCACGTTTATGGCCGTGGGGTCGTTGTTTAGAAGCTCCACAATCTTTCGAATCCTCTCCCGGCGGGTGTTGGCATCGATGGCCTCCTCCAGGACCTCCTCATTTATCGAGGCTATGATGGTGGTATAAACCCTCCCGGGGAGTGGGGTCACTATGGTCTTTGTATATATATCCGAGATATAACCGTCCCTGCCCTCAATCATCTCGTTCATCTTCTGGACGGCCTTCCGCATGGCATGCTCCCTGGAGGCCCCCTTGGCGTTCATCCCGAGGATTTCCTTCCTCCTGGGCTCCGAGCCACGGCCGTGGTGATGGTCACGCTGGCCCCTGAAGGGCCCGCCGATATGTCGGACTCGGTCTTGGATATGACGCCGTCCACGTTCTTGAGCTCCTTGTTTATCTCCTCTATGGTCGCCTCAAGGGCCGATGAGACATCCCCTCCGGTTTTGGTCACACTGATTATTTTCATATGTCCCATGTCCCAGTTATTCTGGTGCCGGAGCTATTTATTATTTTCCTTTTTTCAGGTATTGCAGATGTTAAAAATGCCCCCGGAACGGTGGAAAAAATGAAGAGGATACTGATACTGCTCCTTGCCCTGTCAACCCTGGGTTGCACCGGGGGCTCCGGCAGTGAAACCGGAGGTAACCTCGGGCCGAGCAACTCCGAGGCAGACCTCCAGGTCGCCCTCAACACCGGCAGACCCGTGCTTCTGGAATTCTATGCCGAGTGGTGCACCCACTGCCAAGATCAGGCGCCCATCATCAACGAAATCAAGGAGCAGTACCGGGGCAAGTTAATCGTCATAAAGATAGACGTGGACCAGAACCCCGGCCTCCTGGAGGCCATGACCGGCCAGCTGCCCACCATCATCCTCTATGACGGGACCCTGGGACCCGACGGGCACCCCAACCACGTGGCCTTCTGGATAGGCTATACAGAGAAATCCGAGATACTAAAAGCCATCTCAACCCTGTGAGCGCTGGGAATCGTAGAGGGCCCGTATCCTGTCCAGGTCATCCGCCTCCCTGGGCGACTTGTCCTCCCTGAGCCTGACTATCCTGGGGAACCTGAGTGCGAATCCCGACTCGTAGTTGGGCGAGCTCTGTATCTCCTGGTAGGCCACCTCCACCACCACCTGGGGCTTCAGCCTGACCTCGGTTCCGGCCTCGAACTCTATAAGGGGCCTCAGCAGGTTGGTGAACTCCTCCAGCTGCTCCTCAGTCACCCCGGTCCCCACCCTGCCCACCGGGAGGAGCTCGCCTGTGGCCTCGTCCCTTGCACCCAGGACGTAGGAGCTGAGCCATCCCTTCCTCTTCCCGGTACCCCAGTGGGCGCCGACAATCACCAGGTCCAGTGTCTCCATCACGGGCTTGATCTTGTACATATGGCCCACCCTGGCCCCCGGGATATAGGGGGCGTCGAGGTTCTTTATCATCAGGCCCTCGTGGCCCATCTCCAGGGACTCGCGGTAGAACGCCTCGGCCTTCTCCAGGGACTTGGTCACCAGCTGGACCGCCAGCTCGAAGCTTGCCACCGGTTCGATGATGGCCTCCAGCTCCTGCCGGCGCTCCCGGAATGGGCGGTCGATGATGGCCCCATCATCCACGAACAGGCAGTCGAATACATAGACCTCGAAAGGTATCTCCTCCACCATGGCCGTCACCCCGTACTTCCTGCGGAACCTCCTCAGGATGTCCTGGAATGGTGCCGGGCGGCCGGTCTTCGGGTCCATGGCGACGGCCTCCCCCTCGACGATGGCCCTATCGGCCTTTATCGCCTGCCTTGCCCTGGAGAGGACGTCCGGCAGGGGGGCGGTCACGTCCTCCAGCCTCCTGGAGAATATCCGTATGGACTCCCCGTCCTTGTGTATCTGTATCCTGGCCCCGTCGTACTTCACCTCCAGGGCAGGCTCCGGGATGTCCTCCAGGACCTTCTCCATGGAAGGGGCCAGCTGGGCCAGCATGGGTTTGATGGGCACCCCCACGGTCATGGAGACCCCCTTGAGCCCCTCCTCGCCCTCCCTGGCAGCGATGGAGGCCACCCTGCCGATGTCGTTGGAGAGCATGTACGCCCTCTCCACCACCTCCGGGGTGGTGCCGAAGGCCTTGGCGATGGCGTCCCGCAGTAGCCCCTCGGCCACCCCCACCCGCAGCTCGCCCAGGATGGTCCTTATGAGGTACTTGGCCTCGGCCGGCTGGGCGTTGGAGAGGAGTTCCGCCACTATCTTGAGTTTCCTGTCCTGGGAGCCCGTGCCTTCGGCCCTGGCCACCTTCTCCAGGCTGGCCCTGATCTTCTCCACGGTGAGGGTCTCTGAGAAGAGGGTGGTCTGCGCCTTCTTCTGGAATAGCTTCTCGGCGGCGCTGCCTATATCCCCCTCCTCCCTCACCAGGTCCTTGACCTCCTCCTTGCGTATGCCCGTGACAAAGGTTATGGCGTCATAGACAAGGCCGGGCCCAACGCCCAGGTCCAGTGGACTCCAGCTGGGAAAGACGGTACCCATGAGGAGGTGGGGCACGGTATCCAGGAGCTCCGGGGGTGTCTCTTTGAGGAACTCCGTGATTATGGACGTCTTCTCCAGCTTCGAGGCCGTGGCCCCCAGGCGGTCGTAAATGGATACCAGCTCTGAATATCTCATCACCTCATGACCTCTGAGCGCAGGGCGATCTTCCTCTGGGGTTCGATGGTCAGTATCACCTCGCCCTCCTTGAATATCCTCACTATACCGCCGCTGCGGGAGACGGTAATCCCGATGGCCCGGGTGACCTTGGTGGCAGCGGCCACAGCGGCATGGCGGGTCCCCAGCCCTTTCGGGATATCCACCTTGGAGGTATCCACGTTGAGATAGCACCCGGCGGTCTCTATGACCCCGTTCTCGTATATCAGGAAGGCCCCGTCCAGCTGGGCCAGCTCCTTTACGGTCTCCACCAGGCGGCGGTCCAGTATCATCCTGTCCTTTATGTCGTGACCCTCGAAGGGGTTGAGGATGAGCTGCTTGGACATCTTCTTCACCTTCTCCACGTCACCGATGAGGAAGGCGGTGCCGATGAGCCTGCCTTCCCTGCCCTCCCTGCCGATTTCCAGGGCCAGGTTGAGGACGGATTCAAACACCTCCGGCTTTATATCCATCTCGCGCATGAACTGGTGCAGCCTCAAATCGAGCCTGTCCTTTTTGACCTGATACACGAAGATGGAATCCATCTCCGTGGCCAGGGTAGAGCCCACCACCACCAGGGTATCCCTGTCCCTGATTATCCCCTTGTCCATGGCGACGATTACGGCATCTTCTATCTGGGAGACCCGGGATATCTCCCTCATCAGGAGTTTTATGGCAAAGAGGTTCTCGGGCAGCTCCTTCTTGTCCCCCTCGATGAAATCCACGTCCACCGCCGAGAGGGTGGCCTCCCTCATCATATCCTGGAAGGTATCCTCGCTGGCTGTGGCACCTATGACCGGGAGCCCGGGCTTCTGCTCGACGAGCTTCTGGAAGCTCTCCCCGTTCTCTGTCAGGACCAGGATGGCATCGGCACCTATCCTTCCTGCCAGGGACACGGCCGCCCGGGAAACCGCCTCCTGAATCTCCATGCCTAGATTTCCAACTCGGTGGAATATAAAGCTTACATGCAGGATTTCAGTATCTCTGCCATGGCCTGGACGTCTTCAGGACCCATCTGGAGGACGTCGAGTTTCTTGAGCTCGACCACCACACCCCTCCGGTTGAACCTCTCGTACCTCGGGCACGTGGTGAGGAACCCCCGGCCCGTATCTGTCACCAGCCCTGCCCTGTGTGCGCACCGGGTCAGCCTCCTGGGACTTGTGCCGGTCTCTATCCCGACGCAGATGCCCCGCCTGTCCGGGTGCACCACACCCGGCAGCTCCTCCTTCAGCATCCGGGAGAACTCCAGGAGGCGCTCGACCCTCTGCGCTGCCGTCTCCAGGCCCGCTCCTATCCCCTCCACCACCCCGGGGTCGGCTCTGCAGGCCCTGGCCAGGAGGCGCCACCTACCTGCCAGCTCCTCGTCATCGCATGTGATAAACCCTCCCCTGCCGGCATTGATTATCTTCGGGCTGCCGGTTGAGCCCAGGATGATGTCCGAATACCGCCCGTCGGCCAGTACCCGGTCACCAACCGAGCCCGAGGCGTCCTCAATCAGGAGGACCCCGTACTCGGCGCATACCCTGGATATCTCCCTCATATCCTGCTCGGCGATGTATCCTGCAAAAGAGGTCAGGATGAAAGCCTCCGGGGCCTCCCTCCGGAGGGCATCCTCCAGCACCTGCGCATCCACGACCCCCATATCCGTCTCGAGGGTGCAGGTCTCCAGGCCGAAGAGAGGGGGATACTCCAGGAACCCCCTCCATCCCCCCTGGTCCGGGACCATGACCTTACCCCCCACCGCGGCCACCGCGGCCATGACCGCACACGAGCCACTGCCCAGGATGCTGACGTGACCGTGGTGCAGAAGCCGGGACAGCCGGGCCTTCACCTCCTCCTCGGCATCGCCGGCGGCATCACCTCCCGGCAGATGCGGCCTCAGCTGGGGGAACACCTGCCCTCACCCCAGGCCGAAGAGGGCCCTGACCCGGGAGATGAACCCCCCTCTCTTGGGATGGATTTCGTGGCAACCCACGCACATCCTCCAGCCCTTGTACCTGGACCTGGTGAACCCCTTGCTGTGGGCGTCCTGGTGGGCGGCCAGGTTCATCCCCAGGTAGCCAGCGTCCACGAAGAGCTCGGTACCCCTCACGCCCTCCGAGCCGTGGCAGTCCTCATTGGTGCATGGGCGGAAGGTGATGTTGGTATGGACGTTCTTGTAGACGTCCACCTCCTCCACCACGTGGCACAGTAGGCATGAGTTGCTCTCCATGTTGTTCGTGAACTCCTTGACGTACCTTATCTCCCCCGAGGGGCCGATGAACCTATCGGCACTGCCAGCCCACATGTGGAGCTCGGCTATCCATGCCGTCCTGTTGTCCTCGAAGAAGGAGCGGAAGAGCTCCTCGTGGCACTTGTCACAGCTCATGTCCACCTCCTCCTTCTCCTTGGGCCACAGGGATAAATTCGCCAGGCGCTCCCATACAGTCTCCGGCACCTCTGCCCGCTTCTCCTCGAAGGAATAGTTCCCGTGGCAGGACCTGCAGGCCTTCTCCCTGACCGGGGAATGGACATCATGGAGCCCTCCCGGGGACCTGGCAGTGGGGTGACAGAACCCACATTCCCACTCTGCAGGGATGGCGAACCTCAACCCCTCCACCATGACGATGTCCCTGGGAGCGGGTTCGGGGATGGTGGCTATGGAGGAGTTCCAGCCCCGGAAACTCTGGTGGCAGATGCGGCAGTTAACCTGGGAGCGGTGGATGGTGTGGACGTCCCTCGCCCCCGGTGGAGTTGTGGCAGTTCAGGCAGGCGGACTCCTTGAGGTGGATGCGCTGCCTCTCTGCCTTGGTGCTGGTGTGGCAGGCATTATCCCGGCAGTTGGCCTCCCTGACCGCCGTGGAGTTGATTCCTATCGCTTTGTGGCATGAAACACAGATGTTGCCGGAATGGGACCTGGTCCTGTTGTGGCAGGAGGCGCAGGCCTTCTCCAGGACCGGCCGGTGGACGTCGTGGAGACTTGTGGGGTAATAGGCAGACTGGTGGCAGTATCTGCAGTCCTTCTCCTTCGGGACCATTATCCTTATCCCCAGGTATTCTTCCAGCTCCTTGCGCTCCACCCCGGGTAGCTCGGCCTCGGTGATGACCTTTATCTCGTCCTCGGTGGGCCGGGGGATGGTGGCTATGGAGGAGTTCCAGCCCCGGAAACTCT
>JAADFM010000066.1 GCA_013152845.1 Methanobacteriota archaeon
GGGCCTACTACATACCTGCCGTGTTCATCCTGCTGATGCCCACCCTCTCGGTCCTATTGAGGGCCTATGTGGAGCCCTACGAGGCCCTCTATCTGGTCTTTGGGGCCATGGCACTCTACGTGGTCTTCATGTACACCTATTTCAAGTACCTCACTCAGGGCGAGCTGCCGAGGCTCTCCCTGGAATACCTCGGAGGCGGCACGGGCGGTGCGGCCCCATCTGGGGGCGGGAGGATACCCAGGGCACTCCAGGCCTACCTCCCGCCTGAGAAGAGGGCCGTGCCCAGTGTCCTGAGAGGGTACCTCCCAAAGGAAGACAAGGAGCCGCCCTCCTCCCTAGAGGACTACCTGCCTCCGAAGAAAAAAGATTATAAATGAATTACCCCCAGAATTGGACAAATGGCTGCAAGACGTTTCACTCGGCTTCTTGAGAACTATCCTAAGGCGATTTACGAGTATTGTCGAAGGTTGGGCTGGGACTACGACCGCTTCAGGTCGAGCATCAGCGACGAGGGTCTCTCTCACCCGGACCTCTACCTCGAGGACCCCAACACGGGGATAATCGACAAGATGATACAGTTCCTTGAGCCCACTTCACAGAGCTCAGTGTTTATAATCTGGGATGACGTGGGCATGGGCAAGAGCTCAATCCGGGATTTCGTGGCCCGTTCCCTCGAGGATATGCAGGATTACCAGGTCATCCTCGTCAACGACCCCAGGATGACGTCGCTGCAAATCCTCCGCCTTGTGGCAAGACAAGTAGGGGCGGATGTAGCGGTCTGGAACGACAGGGGGAAGGTCAAGGAGGCTCTCTGGGAGAGGCTCTTGGAGCTTGCCGGGAAGGGCAAGACTATCATTATATGGGTGGACGAGGCAGAGAAGATTACAAACGGGATAATATCTGAGCTTCGGGCCTTAAGTGACATCAAGACCATCGAGGGGGTGAAGGCGTGCAAGATTATCCTCTCGGGGACGCCCAGACTGATGCAGAAGCTGGAGCATTACATCGATTCCGACCCCGAGGATGCCACCGCCTTTGACGACAGGGCAAGCCTCAACACCTTCAGGCTCCACAGGTGGCGAGCGGAAGACATATATAATTATTGGAAATTATTAGCAGACTACTGCGAGAGGTAAACCCTTTCCAGAGGGAGGCCGCCGATACGGTCTTCCAGATAAGCGAGGGCAAACCCCGGACCATAGCGCAGGTGACCAAACTTGCCTTCAACCACAAGGCCGTAGAACTCAGCAGGGGACAGTCGGACGGGGATTTGTCCATCACCTCGAAGCACATCCTCCAGGCATTGAAAGAGCAACTCGGTGATTAGATGCTGAAAAAAATCGATATCACAGAGAAGCTTAAGAAACTTTCAGGCGAGGGCGAGAAAAAGGCCCCCCTACTGAAACCCAAGCGGGTCTCTGAGCTGGCAGACGCAGGGGAGGAGAAGCCAGGGGAGGCACCGCCGGAAGCTCCAGGCAGGGCCATGGAGGAGGTTGTACCAGGGGCGGCAGACGGCGGCGAGCAGTCCATGGCAAGGTTCCTCCTGACCGAGGAGGACATCGGGAAATCCCGGACCAGGTACAAGGGGGTGGAGGAGGACAAGCTCGAGCAGGTCCTGGATGTGGGGGAAAAGGACCCGGCGGAAATCAAGTGGACCGTCAACAAGGACCCCTTTGCCGAGGAGTTCAGCATGCTGAGCAGGGAGCTCCGGCTGGTGAAGACCTCCCCCCCCATCTATGCAGCGGAGTTCGGCAGTGCCGGGGTGGTCTCATCCCACATAGGCCTCTATACCCTGACCATGGGAGGGTTCGGGATGGAGATTGAGAAATTGATAGAGACCTTCACCTCGGTTTTGAAGTCCAAAGGCCTCATATAGAAACCATTATATGCGCCTGTTTTTAATAGAATCTCCATGGTTGGAGACACCCCCGTAGCCAATACCTATGCGAGGCAGCCCATCGCCCTGGTGAAGGGCAGGGGAGCGGTGGTATGGGATTCCGAGGGCAGGGAGTACATCGACTGTTTTTCCGGCCTGGCGGTGCTCAACACCGGGCACTCCCATCCCAGGGTGGTGGAGGCCATATGCAGGCAGGCGGGAGAGATCATGCACACCTCCAACGTCTACCGCATCCTGCCCCAGGAGGAGCTGGCCGAGCTCCTTTTCGAGGTCAGCGGGGGGTACAAATCCTTCTTCTGCAACAGCGGTGCCGAGGCCAACGAGGCGGCCATCAAACTGGCGCGCAAGCACACCGGCAGACCCGGCGTCATAGCAGCCAAGAACTCCTTCCACGGCCGGACCCTGGCGACCCTGGCCGCCACCGGCCAGGAGAAATACAAAAGGGATTTCCAGCCCCTGCCCCGGGAGTTCACCCATGTCGAGTACGGCGACCTGGACGCCCTGGAGGCGGCGGTGACAGGGGAGACCGGGGCGGTGCTCCTGGAACCCATCCAGGGCGAGGGCGGTGTGGTGGTGCCCCCGGACGGCTACCTCGAGGGGGTCAGGCAGCTCTGCGACGAGAAGGGCATCCTCCTGATACTGGACGAGGTCCAGACCGGCTTCGGGCGGACCGGGACCATGTTCGCCTGGCAGGGTCTCGGTGTCGAGCCGGACATATTCACGGTGGCCAAGGCCATAGCCGGCGGGTTCCCCATGGGCGCCATGCTGGCCAGACCCGGGGTCATGGACTCCTTCGCGCCCGGGGACCATGCCTCCACCTTCGGGGGCAACCACCTGGCGTGTGCTGCTGCCAGGGCAGCGGTGGAGGTGTTAATTGAGGAGAGGCTGGCCGAGCGGGCACGGGACCTGGGCCGGTACTTCATAGATGCCCTGGAGGGACTCAAGGCCAGGCACCGGGTTGTCAGGGAGGTCCGGGGCCGTGGTCTCATGATAGGGATGGAACTGACCGTACCGGGCCAGAACCTGGTGGATGCCGCCAGGGAGGAGGGGGTGCTCATAAACTGCACCCACGACACGGTGCTGAGGTTCCTTCCCCCACTGGTCATCGAGAGGGCCCAGCTGGACAGGGTGGTTGCGGTACTGGACCGCATCCTGGAGGGGACAGAGGATGGTTGAGAAACTCGTAAGGGAAGGGGTGAAGGACATACCCCCCTATGTCCCGGGGAGGTCCAGGGAGGAGATTGCCAAGGGGTACGGCCTGGAGCAGGATAGGATAGCCAAGATGGCCTCCAATGAGAACCCCCTCGGTCCGCCTCCCAAGGCCGTCGCCGCCATCAGGGAGCATGCGGCCTCGTCTTCGGTCTATCCCAGCGCCGATGCCGCAGAGCTGAGGGCCGCCCTGGCGGACTACCACGGCGTGGAGACGGGCCAGGTAGTGGCAGGCAACGGTTCGGACGAGGTCCTGGACATGGTGGTGAGGGTCTTTCTGGACCCCGGCGACGAGGCCGTGATATCCACCCCCACCTTCTCGATGTACAGCAGCCTCACCAGGGTGGCAGGCGGCAGGCCGGTCCTGGTCCCGATGACCGGGGATTTCGAGTACGACCTCGAGGGGATGAAACAGGCGGTCACAGACCGGACAAAACTCGTCTTCATCTGCTCCCCCAACAACCCCACCGGGACCGTTGTGCCCGGGAAGGGTCTCGAAGAACTCCTGGACGAGGGTCCGGTGGTGGTGGTGGACGAGGCCTACGGGGAGTTTGCGGACGGGTCCTTTGCGGAGCTTGTGGCCGGGCGGGAGAACCTGGTTGTGACCCGCACCTTCTCCAAGGCCTTCGGGCTTGCAGGCCTCAGGGTGGGATACTGCATCACAAGCGAGGTCATCGCAGATTACATGCTGAGGATAAAGATACCTTTCAGCGTCAACCTCCTGGCAGAGAAGGCGGCGCTTGCGGCCCTGGAGGACAGGGAGCACCTGGAGAAGACGCTGGAGCTGACAAGGCAGGGCAGGGAATACCTGACCCGGGAGCTCGGCAGGATGCCTGGTCTCAAGGTGTACCCGTCCAGGGCCAATTTCGTCTTCCTGGATACCAGGGCTTCGGGGATGACCGGGGCCGAGCTGTCCGAGGCCCTGTTCAGGAAAGGTATAATAACCAGGGACTGCAGTTCCTTTACCGGCCTCGACCCCTATCACCTCAGGATAAGCGTCGGGACCATGGAAGAGAACCGCAGGGTAGTGGAAGAGTTAAGGGAGATCCTATGAGAGCGGCTGTGGGATTGGAGATTCTGGCAGGTGTGTTGTTGTTGCTGGCGCTGGCGGTTCCGGGGTACTCGTACAGCCCCCACGAGGACCCGGCCTACCACGCGGGCGCAAACTGCACCCCCTGCCACGAGAAGTTCCAGGTCAACAACACCGACGTCAGGCTCATGTTCCCCTGCGCCAAGAAGCCCTGCCACGAGTCCGGGCTCAGGTGGGGCAACGGCACGAGGTTCGCCATCCACCTCAACAAGAGCCTCTGCACCGGCTGCCATGTCTCGGTCAACGGGGAGTACGACGTCCACCTCATCCACCGCTCCCAGGTGAACTGCCGCATCTGCCACCAGAGTTTCCGGGGCTGGAACTCCTCCATAGCCACCATCCCTGCTCCAAGGCCCGAGGACATGAGGAGGGACGGCGGTCTCGTGATGGCCATACCCAGGGACAAGGACTGCGCCTACTGCCATACGTCTCTCCGGGAGGCCCGGAGGCTCCACGACGTCCACCGGCCGGTCCTGGAGAAGGCCTGCGCTTCCTGCCACACGGACAGGCATTCCGGGAAGATATGCATCACCTGCCACGAATCCTTTTTCATCAACGCCACTTCCGTCCAGCCCTCCAACTGCCGGGATAACGGCTGCCATTCCCGCTCACCTGCCGAGAGGCAGCGGCTCCACCTGAAAAAGGAGATGTGCACAAACTGCCACCCCGCCCTGGAAGGAGAGTACGACATCCACCTCATCCACCGCTCCCAGGTGAACTGCCGCGTCTGCCACCAGAGTTTCCGTGGCTGGAACTCCTCCATAGCCACCATTCCCAAACCCGCCCCCGGGGAAATCGTCATGGTAGAGGGCCTGAGGTTCGCCATTCCTGCAGAGAGGGAATGCGGGTTCTGCCACCCGACCGCCAAGTCCCCGGGAGGGCTCCACGATATCCATTCCCCGGTCCTAAAGAAGGCCTGCAGGTCCTGCCACAGGAACTATTCCTTCGAAGAGAAGCGGGCAGAGGTGGCGGAGACGGTATGGGAGCACTTGGCGAACTTCTCCCTGTGGTCCAAGGAGAAGAAGGAGGTGGACATGAGCTGTGACAAGTGCCACGAGGACCTCTTCCGCTCCTTTTTCGAGGACAACAGGACGGCATGGATAGCCGAGCTCCACATGTGGGCCGGCAGTGCCGATAGGTTCATCGGTCCATCGGGGGAGATAAGGTACGTCAAGAAGTTCACGAACAACATGGAAAGCAACTCATGCCTCCTGTGCCACGTGGTGGAGGAGGTGGACGTCTACAAGAACGTCCATACCAATATCACCTTCCGCCCCTGCACCAATAAGGACTGCCACGGCTCAGAGGGCGTGAGGGGTACCGAGCTCTTCGTGGACGCTGGCTACCTGGGTATGAACCTGGCCGCCCACCAGGACGCCCACAGCAAGGGGTTCACCAGGTCCAGGTACAAGGGCTGGAGGATGTGCGTGGGTTGCCACGAAA